>NZ_JAMYQZ010000023.1:0-73404 GCF_040321145.1 Mesorhizobium sp. M0514 | reverse complement strand
CGCCGATCGGCGCCATCGCCAGCCGGGTTTTGCGGCCGGCCGCGAAATGATCGCCCCGAAAATATCCTGACAAAATCCGCATCTCGCCAAGCGGCGTCGCACCGTCGCCTTCGCGCTTATTGGCCGAGATGCCGCCGCGTCCGAGCGCACAGGCAAACACCTTGCTGCCGGCCTGCAATATCCCCTGGCTGGGGTTGCCCGGCCTCGCCCGAACCACCAGCACACGCAGCCCTTTCGGCAAAATTGCGCCGGCTGCATTGCGATCGCGTTTTTTCTTGTATGATCGTGTCACGGAACAAATCACTGTGATCGGACTGTTGCGCCGGTCAGCTTCCGCATAAATGGGGGGCGGTCAACTGAAAATTCTTTTCAAAACAATGGATTGATCCATGACATCACGTACCATTCTGATCGTTGACGACGATGACGACCTGCGCGGAACCCTCGTCGAGCAACTGGCCCTTCACGAAGAATTCGACGTCTTGCAGGAAGCGACCGCCGCCAAAGGCGTCGCCGCGGCGCGCGGCGGGCTCATCGACCTGCTCATCATGGATGTCGGGCTGCCGGACATGGATGGCCGCGAGGCGGTGAAGATCCTGCGCAAGGGCGGCTACAAGGCGCCGATCATCATGCTGACCGGCCACGATACCGATTCCGACACAATTCTGGGCCTCGAGGCCGGCGCCAACGACTATGTCACAAAGCCGTTCCGCTTCGCCGTGCTGCTCGCCCGCATACGCGCACAACTGCGCCAGCACGAGCAGAGCGAGGACGCCACCTTTTCGGTCGGGCCCTACACGTTCAAGCCCAGCCAGAAGCTTCTGATCGACCAGCGCGGCGGCAAGGTGCGGCTGACCGAGAAGGAAGCCTCGATCATCAAATATCTCTATCGAGCCGACCAGAAGGTGGTGACGCGCGACGTCCTGCTCGAGGAAGTGTGGGGCTACAATTCCGGCGTCACCACGCACACGCTGGAAACTCACGTCTACCGGCTGCGCCAGAAGATCGAGCGCGATCCTTCCAATGCTGAAATTCTTGTGACAGAAAGCGGCGGCTACAAGCTGGTTCCTTAAACTTTTCATTGTTCAATAAGCGGTCGGGGCGGGACTGTTTCGGGGAGGATCCGGCTGGGGGAGCCTGGATCGGCCCGCTGCGCAGATTGAAGTGTTAGAGCGTCCTTTGCGCGTCCAATTGGACACGCGGCGCTCTAAAGGAGGGATTGGACTGACCGTTCGGGGACGCAGCTAGAGATGGCGCTGGATGACGACATCCGCATCCTGTCCGCCGTGAAGCTCTTTGAGGGTTTCACGCAGGAACAGCTGCGCCTGCTCGCCTTCGGCGCCGAAGCCACCCATCTGCAGGCCGACCGCAAGCTGTACCGCGAGGATGACGAAGCCGACTCAGCCTATATCGTGGTCAGTGGCCGCATCGTGCTCTACCGCGAGCATGACGGCGACCGCATCCCGATCGGCACCGCCGGCCCCGGCACGATCCTCAGCGAACTGGCGCTGATCGCCGACTCAAGACGGCTGACCAGCGCCTCAGCCGAGACCGATTCGGAAGTGATAAGGTTGAGCCGCAAGATGTTTCGCCGCATCCTGGAGGAATATCCCGAGGTGGCGGTGAAACTGCACCAGCGAATCCTCGATGATTTTCAGGCCATGATCGCCCGCATCGAGAAGTTGGCCCCAAGGTTTGGCGGGTAGGTCCCCGCGACCGCGCTCACGCTTGGGTGTGTCGAGATTCAGGTCAGGCCGAGTCGAAAATGGCTGATACCGAGAACCGGAGCGGAGCGTACTCAAAGTACGCACCGGAAGCGCAGGTATCGGCCATTGCAGGCCGGCCTCACCTGAATATCGGCACGCCTAATCCAGGTCGAACCGCGCAATCACCGGCACATGGTCCGAGGGCCGCTCCCAGCCACGCGCCTCTCGCAGGATCTCATAGCCGGCAAAGCTCGGCACCAGGTTCGGTGACGACCAGACATGGTCGAGCCGGCGGCCGCGGTTCGAGGCTTCCCAGTCCCGCGCGCGATAGCTCCACCAGGTGTAGAGCTTCTGCTCTGGCGGCACGTCGAGCCGCATCAGGTCGACCCAGTCGCCGGCGATCCGCATCGCGTCGAAATTTTGCGTCTCGACCGGCGTGTGGCTGACGACGTTGAGCAATTGCTTGTGCGACCAGACATCGTGCTCCTGCGGCGCGATGTTGAGGTCGCCGACCAGGATCGAAGCCGACACCTCGTCATGCGCGGCGTGGATGGCGTTCATCTCGGCAACGAAATCGAGCTTGTGGCGGAACTTGCGGTTGATCTCCGGATCGGGCTCGTCGCCGCCGGCCGGCACGTAGAAATTGTGGACCAGGATTGCCTTGCCGCCGGCCTGCACCTTGACCGACAGATGCCGGCTGTCATCGATCTCGCAGAAGCGCCGTTTCTCGACAATCTCGATCGGCCGCCGCGCCACCGTCGCAACGCCGTGATAGCCCTTCTGGCCATGGAATGCGATGTGCTCGTAGCCGGCCTTGCGGAACGCCTTTTCCGGAAACAGCTCGTCGGGAACCTTCGTCTCCTGCAGGCAAAGCACATCGGGCGCCTGCTCCGTCAGCAGCCGCTCGACGATTGGCATGCGCAGGCGCACGGAATTGATGTTCCAGGTGGCGATGGAGAAGGGCATGCGGCGATCCGAACAAGGTCGCCGTTCTACTGCCAGCCGAGCGCCACAAAAACAAGCCAGCCTTTGCGGGCGGCGGCCCTGATTCAGGTCAGGCCGAGTCGAAAATGGTGGTCGCCGAGAACCGGAGCGGAGCGTACTTAAACCACGTGAGCACCGGAAGCGCAGGAGATCGCCATTTGCAGGCCGGCCTGACCGGATCTAGCGGTGGTTGGTGTTCAGCTCGCGGTTCGCCGTATAGTCGATGGCGAACGTATCCGCAGGGAAGCTGACGCCTTCCTTGGTGTTGTAGATCATCACCGTGGTGTCCTTGCCCTGCGCGTCGGTGATGGTCCACTGGCGCAGATCATAGGATTTCGGATCGAACATCATGGTGATCTTCGAATTGCCGAACACCGACTTGTCGGCAAGCTGGATGGTGGTGAGGTCGCTCTCTTCCTTGATCGATTTGACGCGGCCGCCCGAGAGGTCGATCTTGGTGTCGAGCAACAGCTTCAGCGGCGTCTTCGACAACGGATAGAGATCGGACGTTTTCAGCCGCTTGTTGAGGATGACCACCGACTTGCCGTCGGAAATCACCCGGAAATTCGATTTGCCGTCATAGTTGAAGCGAATCTTGCCTGGCCGCTCAAGGAAGAACTTGCCGCCGGTCTGCTGGTTGTTGGGGCCGAACTGGACGAACTCGCCGCTCATCGATTTGACCGAGGAGAAATGGTCGGCGATCTTTTGCGCCGTCGGCGGCACCGCCGCCTGCGCCGAGGCCAAGAGCTGGAACCCCGGCACGACGTTGATGGCCGCGGCGCCGGCAAGCATCAGGCCAAGGCCGAGCAACTGGCGACGGTTTGGAGCGAAATCGCTGATCGCGGAAAGATCGTTTTTCATGCCGGTCACTCTCGTGTGGTGTGTGTCTCGTTGCAGTCCGTGGACCCCCAGTTAGACTTAAGTTTGGCGGGCCGGACAGCGCTCAGTCGCTGTAACGCGCCAAAAGGTTCAAGGTTGCCGCCGGGCCGTATCGGCTGATCAGAACTTGTCGTCTTCGGTCGGCACCAGAATTTCGCGTTTGCCGGCATGGTTGGCCGGGCCGACAATGCCTTCCTTCTCCATCTTCTCGATGATCGAGGCGGCGCGGTTGTAGCCGATGCCGAGCCGGCGCTGGATATAGCTGGTCGACGCCTTGCCGTCGCGCAGCACGACCGAGACCGCCTGGTCGTAGGGATCGTCGGAATCCTCGAAATTGCTGTTGCCGCCACCGCCAGCGCCGCCCTTGCCCGACGGCTCGTCATCGTCCTCGCCGTCATCCTCGGTGATGGCGTCGAGATATTCGGGCACGCCCTGCAGCTTCAGATGGGCGACGATCTTCTCGACCTCGTCGTCGGCGACGAACGGGCCGTGCACGCGCTGGATGCGGCCGCCGCCGGCCATGTACAGCATGTCGCCCATGCCGAGCAGCTGCTCGGCGCCCTGCTCGCCCAGGATGGTGCGGCTGTCGATCTTCGACGTCACCTGGAAGGAGATACGGGTCGGGAAATTGGCCTTGATGGTGCCGGTGATGACGTCGACCGACGGACGCTGCGTCGCCATGATGACATGGATGCCGGCCGCGCGCGCCATCTGTGCCAGGCGCTGCACCGCGCCTTCGATGTCCTTGCCGGCGACCATCATCAAATCGGCCATCTCGTCAATGATGACGACGATGTAGGGCATCGGCTCGAGATCGAGGTTCTCGGTCTCGTAGATCGCCTCGCCGGTCTGGCGGTCGAAGCCGGTCTGCACGGTGCGCGAGATTTTTTCGCCCTTCTTTTCAGCCAACTGCACGCGCGCGTTGAAGCCGTCGATGTTGCGCACGCCTACCTTGGACATCTTGCGGTAGCGGTCCTCCATCTCGCGCACCGTCCATTTCAACGCCACCACGGCCTTCTTCGGGTCGGTGACCACCGGCGTCAGAAGGTGCGGGATGCCGTCATAGACGGAAAGTTCGAGCATCTTCGGGTCGATCATGATCAGCCGGCAGTCCTGCGGCGTCAGCTTGTAGAGCAGCGACAGGATCATGGTGTTGATGGCGACGGACTTGCCGGAGCCGGTGGTGCCTGCGACCAGCACATGCGGCATCTTGGCGATGTCGACGATCACCGCCTCGCCATTGATGGTCTTGCCCAGCGCCAGCGCCAGCTTGGACTTGGTCGTCTCGAAATCGCGGCTGGCCAGGATCTCCCGGAGATAGACGGTCTCGCGCTTGGCATTCGGCAATTCGATGCCGATGGCGTTGCGGCCGGGCACCACGGCGACGCGGCAGGCAATCGCGCTCATCGAGCGGGCGATGTCGTCGGACAGGCCGATGACGCGCGACGATTTGATGCCGGGCGCCGGTTCCAGTTCATAGAGCGTGACGACGGGGCCGGGCCGCACCGCGATAATCTCGCCCTTGACGCCGAAATCCTCCAGAACGCCTTCGAGCAGGCGCGCATTCTGCTCCAGCGCGTCCTTGGACAGGCTGGCGTCGCGCACCACGTTCTTCGGCTCCGACAGGAAATGCAGCGACGGCATTTCGAATGTTTCCGAGCCGATCAGCGAGGTCTGCGCCTCGCGCTGGACGCGCGCGCCGGGAGCGGGACGCGGCGCAGGTGCGGCGACGCGGGTCGCCGCATCTGACCGGAAGTTTTGCACCTTGGCGTTCGGCGCGGCACGGCGCGGGACCGGCTCGTCGTCGAGTTCGACCTCCTCGTCGCCATTGTCGAAACCGGCATCGAGGACGTCGTCATCGTCCGGATCGACGGAAACGCTGCGGTCATTGACCATGGCGGCGAAGAATTCCGGCTCGACGCGGGCGCGGCCATCCGGGCTCATCCGCGCTTCGGCGAATTCCGCTGATTCGACCCGTTCGGCGGCGCGGCGCCATGCGGTGGAGCGCTGCTCCATCTCCGGCTCGAACTCGTCGCGCTCCTGCTGGCGGCGCACAGCCCGGCGATGCATCCAGGCGCGGAAAGACAGCCACCAATGGGTAATGGCGCCGAGCGCCAGTATCCCCTCGTCGCCCTCGTCCTCGTCTTCGTCGAAGAGCAGGTCATCCTCTGGATCGGGCTCCGCGGTGCGCTCCATGACGGCAAAGCCGTTCTTGCGCGCAATCAGCGCCGAGCCATAGGCAAACAGCCACAGCGCCGGCGCAATGAGCACCATGGCAATGATGCTGGCAACGATGCCGGTCGGGTAGCCGCCAATGACCAGGCCCGGAATATTGAGCACCATGTCGCCGAACACGCCACCGAGGCCGGTCGGCAACGGCCACGTCTTGGGCGGCACCACGCAGCCGGCCATCGCCGCCGCGAGCAGCGCGAAGCCGAACCAGGCAAGGCCGCGCTTCGGCAGCCTGTCGACGCCGCGCGCCGAAAACAGAAGAAAGCCCCAGATCACCGCCGGCACCAGGGCGGCAACCGCGGCAAGGCCGAAGAACTGCATGGCGAGGTCGGAGAATACCGCGCCCGCATAGCCCATGGCGTTGGTGACGATGTTGTCGGTGGCGTGCGAGAAGCTGGGATCGGCGACGTTCCAGGTCGCCAGCGCCGCGACGCCAAAGGCGACCAGCGCAAACAGGCCGGCGCCGACCAGCCGCCCGACCTGGCGCCGCGCGAATGCCTGGATGCCGTGCCCCGTATCGGTCAGCGCGAGCGGTGCTGAAGCCCCTGAACGCATGCTTCGTTCCCCGTCTGTCATGGACTGGCCGGGCGCATGACGCACTCCGGCAGATTCGGATGTCAGACTATCGGGGGGAAGGTTAAGGCCGCATTAACTATACGCACCCAGAGCCACGATCTTGCTCACTCCACTGTAGGCAGTCTCACCGGTTCGGAACCAATCCGGTCGACGTCTCCCCGCCGGCGGCCATCACTAGAACGTGATTGCGCAGGGACCGAGGCCTGCCAGCACGGTTGCCAAAAAGAGAGGCCCGGAATGACCCGGGCCTCAAAGCGTGAACTCCTTTCGGGAGCGTCACGACGGGATGGGAGATTGCGGGCGGCCAAGGCCGCCCCGCAAGGCTTACGAGTGGTAGGCCGCTTCGCCATGCGAAGTCAGGTCGAGGCCTTCGCGCTCGGCGTCGGCTGTCGGACGCAGACCGATGATCAAGTCGACGACCTTGTAGAGGATTGCGCTGCCGATGCCCGACCACAGCAGGGTTACCAGGACGCCTTTGCCCTGCGCCAGGAGCTGCGTGGCCGTGCCGGCATAGCCGGCGGCGAAGTCGGCCGTCGAATAGTCGACGATGCCGGCGCCGCCGAGGGCGGGATTGACCAGAATGCCAGTGCCTAGCGCACCGATGATGCCACCGACGCAGTGGACGCCGAAGACATCGAGGCTGTCATCATAGTCGAACGTGTTCTTCACCACCGAGACGAAGAAGTAGCAGACGAAGGTGGCGACGATGCCAAGCACGATAGCGCCCATCGGGCCGGCAAAACCTGCAGCCGGCGTAATCGCGACGAGGCCGGTGACCGCGCCCGAAACAGCGCCGAGCATGGAGGCTTTGCCGCGCAGCAGCGATTCAAGCACGATCCAGGCCACTGCCGCCGCCGCCGTGGCGACGAAGGTGTTGATCATCGCCAGCACCGCATAGGCGTTCGCTTCGAGGTTCGAACCGGCGTTGAAGCCGAACCAGCCGACCCACAGCAATGAAGCGCCGACCATGGTCAGCGTCATCGAGTGCGGCGCCATGATGTCCTTCTTGTAGCCGATGCGCTTGCCGATCATCAGCGCGCCGACGAGACCGGCAATGCCCGCATTGATGTGAACGACCGTGCCGCCGGCGAAGTCGATGGCGCCGAAGCTGAAGATCAGGCCGGACGGGTCGGCATAGGCGCTCGGGCCGCCCCAGAACCAGACCATGTGCGCGATCGGGAAGTAGATTAACGTCACCCATAGGATAACGAAAAGGATCAAGGCGGAGAATTTGACGCGTTCGGCGAATGCGCCGACGATCAGGGCGGGCGTGATGCAGGCGAAGGTCATCTGGAAGACGACGAACACCAGTTCAGGAATGGCGACGCCCTTGCTGAAGGTTTCCGAAAGCGTCGATACGTTGACGCCGGAGAGAAACATTTTCGAAAGGCCGCCGACGAAGGCGTTGCCCGGGGTGAAGGCGAGGCTGTAGCCGTAGAAGACCCAGATGATCATGACCACGCTGGTGATGGTGAAGACCTGCATCAGCACCGACAGCATGTTCTTGGTACGAACCAGGCCGCCGTAGAAAAGCGCAAGGCCGGGAATGGTCATCAACAGCACCAGCACGGTGGAAATCATCATCCACGTGGTGTCGCCCTTGTCGACGGTAAAAGCCGGCGCTGCTGGCGCTGCCGCCGCGACGGCGGGAGCCGCCTCCTGCGCGAAGGCAGCAACCGTGCCCAATGCTCCGAGCGCTAAGGAGCCCAGCAGCGCGGAGCGCGCCACTGACTTCAAGGTGGAAGGTATATTCATTGAACTCTCCATTGGAATACGTGTTCGCCGCTCAAAGTGCGTCGGTGTCTGTTTCGCCGGTACGGATGCGCACCGCCTGATCGATGCCGAAGACGAAGATCTTGCCGTCGCCGATCTGGCCGGTCTTGGCCGCCGCCGTGATGGCTTCGACGGCCTTGTCGACCAGGTCTGTGCTAACCGCGACTTCGATCTTGATTTTCGGCAGGAAACTGACCGCGTATTCCGCCCCGCGATAGATTTCCGTGTGTCCCTTCTGACGCCCGTAGCCTTTGACTTCGGTGACGGTCAGGCCCTGGATGCCGACGGCGGTGAGCGCTTCGCGCACCTCGTCGAGCTTGAACGGCTTGATGATTGCCATCACGATTTTCATAAGGTTTCACCCTTTGCTGTTGCGGTCCCCCGCGTTTGCACACCTTCACCGATCCCAAAAAGCCCGGAGAGTGCCCAACAGGATTCAAGCTCCGTGCCAGTTGCCGAAGCAGGGCGTTAACTCATTGTAAATAAACGGATCGCTCGAGTCCCGGCGCCACGGCGCGCACTGTCAACGGACAGTCACTGATTAAAAAGTAGGCAATTTTTCGAAAATGCCTATTCCGCAGGCGGCCGCTTCAGCCGGATCAGGCCTTCCTGGGCAACCGAGGCGATCAGCGTGCCGTCGCGGGCAAACAGCGAGCCGCGGGTGAAGCCGCGCGACCCCTGCGTCGAGGGGCTGTCCTGCGTGTACAGGATCCAATCATCGAGCGGATGGCTGCGATGGAACCACATCGCATGGTCGAGGCTCGCCGCCTGGATGTCGCGGTCGAAAATGGCGCGGCCGTGCGCAAAGGTCGAGGTGTCGAGCAGCGTCATGTCGGAGAGGTAGGCAAGCACCGCCGCCTGGATGCCGCGGTCGGCCGGCACCGGGCCGGTGGTGCGGATCCAGATGTTCTGCTGCGGCTCCAGCTTTTCGCGGCTGGTGTAATGCTTCAGCATCACCGGCTTCATCTCGATCGGCCGGTCACGCTCCCAGTAGCGCTTGATGCCGTCCGGCACCGCCTCGCCGAACTTGCCCAGCAATTCGCGCTGCGACAACAGGCTGTCGGGCGGCGGCACGTCGCGCGGCATCGGCAGCTGATGCTCAAGGCCAACCTCGTCCTGCTGGAACGAGGCTTCCAGCGAAAAGATCGCCTGGCCGTGCTGGATCGCCACCACGCGCCGCGTGGTGAAGGAGCCGCCATCGCGGATGCGGTCGACCTCGTAGACGATCGGCACCTTGGTGTCGCCGGGCCGCATGAAATAGCCGTGCAGCGAATGCACGTGGCGCTCGGGCTCGACGGTGCGCTGCGCGGCGACCAGCGCCTGGGCGATGGTCTGGCCGCCGAAAACGCGCTGCCAGTCGAGCTTGGGGCTGCGACCACGGTACAGATTGTGTTCCAGCTGCTCGAGGTCGAGAATGCTGAGAAGCTCGTCCATGGCCGCCGTCATGCTTCGTGACCTCGCCGTAAGATGCTATGGCGGTTTCCGACAGGAATGGCGGGCAGTCAAGGCCGGAATGCCCCAGTGGGCGGGGATGGTCGAGACTTCGAAAGGAATTGACATGGCGAACCGCAACCCGGACGCAAAAACCCCGCTCGACGTGCTGGTCGCTGGCGCCGGCTATGTCGGCCTCGCCGCCGCCGTGTCGCTGAAACAGGCGCGGCCGAACCTGGCTGTCGCCGTCGTCGATGCCGCGCCCCCCGGCGTCTGGCAGAAAGACGGCCGCGCCTCGGCGATCGCCGCCGCCGCCTGCCGCATGCTCGACCAGCTCGGCATCTGGCAGGAAATCGTCGGGCAATCGCAGGCGATCACCGAGATGATCGTCACCGATTCGCGCACCGCCGATCCGGTGCGTCCGGTGTTTCTCACCTTCGATGGCGAGGTCGCGCCGGGCGAACCGTTCGCCCACATGGTCGCCAACAAGGACCTGAACGGCGCCTTGCGCCACCGCGCGCAAAAGCTCGGCATCGACATCATCGAAGGTGTCGCGGTCGCATCGTTCGACGGCAATGGCGTCGGCATCACCGTGCATCTGGCCGACGGCGCGGCGATTGAGGCGCGGCTGCTGGTCGCCGCCGACGGCGTCAATTCCAAATTGCGCGACATGGCCGGCATCAAGACGGTGAAATGGGAATATGGCCAGTCCGGCATCGTCTGCACGGTGGCGCATGAGCGCCCGCACAATGGCCGCGCCGAAGAGCATTTTCTACCGGCCGGCCCGTTTGCAACGCTGCCGCTCAAGCCGACCGAGGACGGCACCAACCGTTCGTCGCTGGTCTGGGTCGAACGTTCCGAGGATGCCGAAAAGCTGGTCTCGGGCGACGACCTCGTCTTCGAGCAGGAGCTTGAATTGCGCTTCGGCCTGAAGCTCGGCGAAATCCGCGTCACCGACAAGCCGCGCGCCTGGCCGCTCGGCCTGACCATCGCGCGCGCCTTCGTCGCCCCGCGCATCGCGCTTGCCGGCGACGCCGCGCACGGCATCCACCCGATCGCCGGCCAGGGCCTCAATCTCGGCTTCAAGGATGTGGCGGCCCTTGCTGAAGTGGTGGTCGAGGCCGATCGCTTGGGACAGGATATCGGCGCGCTCGACGTGCTCGAGCGCTACCAGCAATGGCGCCGCTTCGACACGGTGCAGATGGGCGTCACCACAGATGTGCTGAACCGGCTGTTTTCCAACGACATCGGCCCGCTGCGCCAGCTCCGCGACATAGGCCTCGGCCTTGTCGAACGGATGCCCAGGCTGAAGGAGTTCTTCATCCGCCAGGCGTCGGGGTTGTCCAACGGCACACCGCGACTATTGAAGGGGGAGGCGATCTAGCAGCCAGACAAGGTAGTAGAAGACCACAATGGCGACCAGCGTGCCGACCACCAGCCTGCCGGCGTGGGATTTGCGCAATCTGTCACCAAACAGCATGCCGATCAGATCGGCCAATTCCGCAGCCACGTACGCAATTGCTTCCATCTGTGCCTTGACGGTTTGGGGGTACCGTCCCATTGATGTGGGGACGACCGCCTTCCGTTCAAGATCAATGTTGACCGAGGTCAGTTGACCTCAAACCCCAGCTTCTGCCGCAGTCGCAGCATGCGTTGGTCGGCGACCTTGAAACTCTGCTCGCCGCTCTTGGCAACACGATCCAGCATCTGCAGCAGGTCTTCGCGCTCATGCGGATCGAGGCGCTCGCGCAGGAAGGGCGCCAGCTTGTCGATGACGATCGTCGTGTCGTCGATCTGCGCCGCGGCCCATTTGGCGTAGACGACGGCTTCATCGGTCTTCTTCTGGTTGTCCGCAATCTGCGAGATCACCTCGCGGATAACCGTTTCGCGCTTCGGCAGGATCGGACCATGCTCCGCCGCGATTGCCATGATCAGCGTTGCTGCCGCCACCACCGGATCGTCGATCGCCGTCAGCGGCGACAGCGCCGCCTGCTTGCGCAGCTTCTTGCGCCTTATGTTGCCCTGGACGCGGCCGACGACGTCGGCGACCTCGCGCGCGGCTTCGTTCATGGCCTTCATGCGATACCACCAGAACGCCCCGGCTCCCAGCACGCCGAGAATAGCAATCAGGAAAGGCATGTCGAATTCCCCCGAAAATTGCGGCGACGATAGGAGAACTCCGGCGTTGCTTCAACACGCAAGAATTGTATCTGATGAGAAAACAGAGCTGGCCCCCTAATCATCCAGACGCCGAGATCGGACGTCCTGGGTTCAGGTCGCTCGTCACGGGCATCTGATGGTGCAACCGCTTGGCGATAACGCCGACTTCGCATCCACCCGACCCACCTGCAAGATATTTCACATACTGATATTTCGTTCGCCATCATTGACATGCCATAAATCCCGCCGTATTCAATCTCGCCAGAGATTTCATCTTATGAAATTTCTTGCAAAGCTGATGCGACGAGGCTTTCATCGTCGGGGAACCCGGAGGAGAGAATGAACAGGATTGGGCTGGTGGGCGCGCTGAGCGCCGCTGTGATGACGTTGACCCTGGCGATGCCAGCGTCGGCAGAGAGCAAGTTTCAGTGCAAGCCGGATGAGACCTACGTGATGAACGTCATGGTCTCCGCGCATCCCTATTGGGTGCCGGTCTATCAGGGCTTCAAGCAGGCGGCTGCGGCGATGGGCTGCAAGACAGTGTTTTCGGGCACGCCGGACTATGACATCGCCAAGCAGATCGCTTCCTTCGAACAGGATCTGATCAAGAAGCCGGCCGGCGTGCTGCTGCACCCGATGCAGGCCGATCCGTTCATCGAGCCGATCAACCGCGCCATCGAGAACGGCACCACCGTCGTCACCTTCGCCGCCGACTCGCCAAAATCCAAGCGCGTCTCCTACATCACCTCGGACAATCTGGCGGAAGCCAAGTTTGCCGCCGAGGAGATCGTCAAGCAGGTCGGCGACGACGCCGAATATGGCGTGCTTGAGAACCCCGGCCAGAGCAACCACGATCTGCGCGTCACCGCCTTCATCGACTATCTCGCCAAGAACTATCCGAAGATGAAGCTGGTCGGACGCCAGGCCTCCAATCAGGACGCCAATGTCGCCAACAAGGCGGTGGCCTCGATGCTGCAAGCCAACCCGAACCTCAAGGCGCTGTGGATTCCGGAAGCCGGTTCGGCCGAAGGCGCGGTCGCGGCCGTTCTCGAAGCCAAGGCCAAGGTGCTGATCATGCACGCCGACATCACCCCGGCGACGCTGGAGCAGATCAAGGCCGGCAACATCCACATGGCGCTGAGCCCGAACCAGGGCATGCAGGGTTATCTCGGCTTCGTAGCCACCTTCATGGCGGCGCATCCGGAGCTGATCGACCCGTTCAACGACTACAAGACGTCGGGCCACAACCCGATGAGCATCCCCTTCGCCGATAACGGCTTTGCCGTCATCACCAAGGAGAATGCCGACTCGTTCGACCTGAACAAGTACATGCAGGGCCGCGATCCCAGCTAATCGCGTCCATCAGGCAATCGCGCCATCCGGCGCGGTTGCCTTATCCCTCCCTGAGCAGGTGAGCACACAAGTGGAAAAACCGGCCCTCCTCAAAATATCCGGCCTCAGCAAATCGTTCGGCCCTGTCCGTGCGTTGCGCGATGTTGGTTTCGAGCTGCGCGCCGGCGAAATCCACGCCATTGCCGGCGAGAACGGCGCCGGCAAGTCGACGCTGATGAAGGTGATCGACGGCATACTGCCGCCCGACGGCGGCGACATCCAGATCGACGGCCGCTCCGTTTCGATCCGCTCGCCGCTGGTGGCGCAAAAGCTCGGCATCGGCTTCGTGCACCAGGAGATCGCGCTGTGCCCCGATGTCTCGGTGGCGGAAAACATCTTCATGTCGATCACCAACGCCAGCAAGGCTTTGCTGATGAATTACCGTGACCTCGAGAAGCGCGCTGCCGCGATCCTGGCGCGGCTTGGCAACATCGATCCGACCGCGATGGTGCGCAGCCTGTCGATCTCCCAGCAGCAGCTGGTCGAGATCGCCAAGGCGCTGACGCTCGATTGCCGCATCCTCATCTTCGACGAGCCGACCGCCGCGCTGACCGAGCGCGAGGCCAAGAAACTGTTCGAGATCATCCACCAGCTTGCCGGCGAAGGCATCGGCATCATCTACATCTCGCACCGCATGGCCGAAATCTTCGAAAACTGCGACCGCGTCACGGTGCTGCGCGACGGCCGGTACATCACCACGCTCGACATATCGGCGACGACGCCAGAACAGGTGGTGGCGTCCATGGTCGGCCGCGTCATCGACAGCCTCTATCCCGAGAAGCTGCGCGGCGACGAGCGGTCCGAGGAAATTCTGCTCGAGGTCAGCAACCTCTGCGAGACAACCACCTTCCGCGACATTAGCTTCCAGTTGCGCAAGGGCGAAATCCTCGGCATTGGCGGCCTGATCGGCGCCGGTCGCAGCGAGATCGTTCGGGGTATCTGCCGGCTGGAGGGTCAGGTGACCGGCAATGTCAGCCTGCATGGCAAGCCGCTGTCGCTGACCCATTATGGCGACAGCATCGCCGCCGGCATCGTCTACCTCTCCGAGGACCGCAAGGGTGACGGGCTGTTCCTCGACATGTCGATCGCCGCCAACATCTCGGCGCTGGCGGTGGATCGGATCTCGACGCGCTTCGGCCTCATCAACGACCGCCGCGAGAAGCAGCGGGCGGAAACCATCGGCAGGCAGCTGTCGCTGAAATGCGGCCATGTCGGCCAGCCGGTTTCGACGCTCTCGGGTGGCAACCAGCAGAAGGTGGCGATCGCCAAGATGCTATCGGTCGACCCGAAGGTGATCTTCCTCGACGAGCCGACGCGCGGCGTCGATGTCGGCGCCAAGGCCGAAATCCACCGGATCCTGCGCAAGCTGGCGCGCGACGGCGTCGGCATCGTGGTCATCTCGTCGGAACTGCCGGAACTGATCGGTGTCTGCGACCGGGTGCTGATCGTACGCGAGGGACGCATCACCGGCGAGGTCACCGGCGCGGAAATGACCGAAGAAAACATCATGGTCCTGGCATCGCTTGCCGATGACGGCCGGCAACGGAGCGCCGCATGAGCATCGTGGGGGAAAGCATGGACAGCGTGACGCCGCCGGCCCGCATCGGGTTCGGTGAAAGGCTTGGCGGCCTGATCAGGATGCGCGAGACCGGTCTGATCCTCATCATCGCCGTGCTCTTTGCGGTCATGTCGTTCGCATCGCCGTACTTCCTGACCTGGGACAATATGCGGGCGATGGCGATGGCCTTCGCGGTCGAGGGCATCGTCGTCGTCGGCATGACGATCCTTCTGATCTCAGGCGGCATCGACCTTTCGGTCGGTTCGGTCACCGCACTCGCCATGGTCATTGCCGGCCTGCTCTTCCTCGGCGGCGTCGACCCCTGGCTGGCATCATTGATTGCAATAGCGGCCTGTGCAGGCATCGGCGCCTTTATGGGCTTCTTCGTCACCAAGGTGGGATTGCACCACTTCATCGTCTCTCTGGCCGTGATGGTGATTGCGCGCGGGCTCTGCCTGCTCGGCACCGGCGGCCGCCCGCTCGGGCTCTATACCCTGCCGCCCGAGTTCAAATTCATCGGCCAGGGCGCCATTGGCGGCATTCCGGTCGTCATCATCATCTTCATCGTCTTCGTCATCCTGTCCGACTTCATGCTGCGCCGCACGACGATGTTTCGCAAAGTTTTCTACACCGGCAGCAATGAGAAGGCCGCCGCCTATTCCGGCATTCGCACCAAGAAGGTCGTGTTCCTGACGACAACTTTGTGCTCGACGCTGTGCGGCTTTGCCGGCGTGATCTACATGGCCCGCTTCGGCTCGGCCCAGCCGACCTTCGGCGCCGGCATGGAGCTGAACGTCATCGCCGCCGCGGTGATCGGCGGCGCCAGCCTCACTGGTGGCTCCGGCACCATTCTCGGCGCCATCCTTGGCACCATCCTGCTCTCCGTCGTTTCAAGCTCGCTCGCTCTGCTCGACGTGTCCGTCTATTGGCAGGACATCATCCGCGGGTCCATTCTGCTGACGGCGGTCACCGCCGACTACCACTTCAACAAGCGGCGGGGCTGAGATGGCGGACGGCAGGGAAGATTTCGAGGCGATCCGGCAGATCCACACCGTTCTGGTGCTGCACTTCGTCGACGGCATGAAGCAGAACGACATTGCGGCGGCGCTCAACCTTTCGGCGTCGAAAGTCAATCGGCTGATCGCGCAAGGGCGCAAGCTCGGCATGCTGAGGATCGCGGTCGAGAGCCCGTTCCAGCGCCTTGTCGACATCGAAAAGCAGCTGATCGAGGTCGCGCAACTGGCAGCCGCGATCGTGACGCCGACCGTGGCCGGCAGTCCCGACAGCACGCTGCAGCAGGTGGGGCGCGCGGCGGCCAACCAGTTGCTGGAGACCTTGCGCGACGGGGACGTCATCGCCATTACCGGCGGCAAGGCGATCAGCGCGCTGGTCGAAAACCTGCAGCCCGAGCGCGCCTTCGACGTCACCGTCGTGCCGCTGACCGGCGGCGTCCAGGGCAAGCACTATACCGACGTCAACCATCTGGCGACGCGGCTGGCCGAACGCCTCGGCGGCACCAGCATGCTCTTGCATGCGCCACTCTTTGCCGAAAGCCGCGAGCAGCGCGATCTCCTGCTGGACATGGCCTCGGTGCGCGAGATCTTCGACCTGGCGCGCAAGGCGGCGATCGCGCTGGTCGGCGTCGGGTCGATTCAGACGCCGGGATCGAGCTACTACGACCTCCACCCAGGCCTCGATCCCGACCGCGAAAAACTCGCCGCCAGCGGCGCGGTCGGCGAGTTCCTTGCGCATCTGATCCGCGACGACGGCACGCTGGCCGACTACCCGCCCAATGACCGCCTGGTGGCGCTGGCGCCTTCGGAACTTGGCCGCTGCCGGTCGGTGATGGGGGTGGCCAGCGGCGCCGAAAAGATCTGGCCGATCCGTGCCGCGCTTCGCGGCAACTATCTCAAATCACTGGTCGTCGACGAAGAGACGGCCAGTGCAGTCCTGAGCAATGCGGGGAGCATACGCAATGTCGCCTGAAATGTTGACGCGCACCATTGGCGCGTCGGGAATATCCGCCTCCGCGATTGGCCTCGGCACCTGGGCCATTGGCGGCTGGATGTGGGGCGGCACCGATGAGGCGCAGTCGATCGACACCATC
Source organism: Mesorhizobium sp. M0514 (assembly GCF_040321145.1). Taxonomy (NCBI): domain Bacteria; kingdom Pseudomonadati; phylum Pseudomonadota; class Alphaproteobacteria; order Hyphomicrobiales; family Phyllobacteriaceae; genus Mesorhizobium; species Mesorhizobium sp. M0514. Next base: position 56,606 of record NZ_JAMYQZ010000023.1, on the reverse strand, counting down.
CGCGCCTCGATCGACGAAGGCGTTTCGCTGATCGACACCGCGCCGGCCTACGGCAAGGGGCTGTCCGAGGAAATCGTCGGCAAGGCGATAAAGGGTCGCCGTGACAAGGTCGTCCTTGCCACCAAGCTTGGGCTGGTCTGGCATACCAAGAAGGGCAACCACTTCTTCGACTATGACGGCGCGCCGGTGCATCGCTATCTCGGTGCCGACTCTGTCGTCTACGAAGTCGAGCAGAGCCTGCGCCGCCTCGGCACCGACCATATCGACCACTACATCACCCACTGGCAGGATCCGACCACGCCGGTCACTGAAACGATGGAAGCGCTCGACCGCCTCAAGACCCAGGGCAAGATCCGCTCCATCGGCGCCAGCAATGTCAGCGTCGCCGATGTGAAGGCCTATCTCGCGGCCGGCCAACTCGATGCGGTCCAGCAGGAATACAGCATGGTTGCGCGTGACATGGAACAGGATCTCTTGCCCTTCTGCGCCGGGAACAACGTGTCGGTGCTCAGCTATTCGTCGCTGTCGCTCGGTCTGCTCTCGGGCAAGATCGGTCCCGACCGCGTCTTTACCGGCGACGACCAGCGCAAGGATAATCCGCGCTTCTCGCAGCCCAACCGCCGCAAGGCGGCAGCGCTGATGGAAGCGATCAAGCCGAGTGCCGAGGCGCACGGCGCCAGCGAGGCGCAGGTGGTCATCGCCTGGACGCTGCAGCAGCCCGGCATCACCTTCTCACTCTGCGGCGCGCGCAGCCCGCAGCAAGCCAGGGAAAACGCGCAGGCTGGCCGCATCAAATTGTCGGGACAGGAGATCAACCAGATCAGTGAGGCCGCCAGCCGCCATCTGACCAATCTCGACGCCTGACCGCCACCAGTAACCCGAACCAAGTTGAGCTGCCGTCCACCGGACGGCAGAACGGCCCAACCTTGCCCGGCAAAGCCATGCCTGATCAGAGAACCGTCATCCTCGACACGATCCGCCGCAACGGCGCGTTCGATGTCGTCGTCATGGGCGGCGGCATAAACGGCATCGGCGTTTTCCGCGAACTGGCGCTGCAGGGTCTCCGAGTTCTGCTGGTCGAACGCAACGATTTCTGTTCGGGCTGCAGTGCGGCACCCTCGCGCATGATCCATGGCGGCCTGCGCTATCTCGAGAATGGCGAGTTCGGCCTGGTGCAGGAATCGCTGCGCGAACGCGACGCGCTGCTGGCCAATGCGCCGCATATGGTGCGGCCGCTGCCGACGACAATTCCAATCCGCTCCGTCTTCTCCGGGCTGATGAACGGCGCGGCAGGCTTTCTCGGCTTTTCGGAAACGCCTTCCAGCCGCGGCGCGCTGGCGATCAAGGCAGGCCTCGCGCTCTACGACTGGACGACGCGCAAGCGCCGGGTGCTGCCGCGCCACAGTTTCCGTGGCGCCAGGGCGACCTTCGCGCAATGGCCGACGCTCGATCCCAAACTGCGCTTTTCCGCTACCTATTACGACGCCTGGATCAGCTACCCCGAACGGCTCGGCATCGAATTGCTGCTCGATACCGCACGCCTGGCGCCCGTCAGCCTCGCGCTCAATCGCGCCGAGATCGCGCGCGCGGGCTCCTCCTTCGAGCTCACCGATACGGTGGGTGGTGAAGGCTTCACCGTGACCGCCAAGGCGATCGTCAATGCGAGCGGCGCATGGCTGGATTCGGCGATCGCCCGGCTCGACGCCTCCGAAAAGCCCGCGGCGCCCCTGGTCGAAGGCACCAAGGGCTCGCACCTCATCCTCGACAACGAGCCGCTCTACCGTGCGCTCGGCGGTCACATGATTTTCTTCGAGAATGCCGACGGTCGCGTCTGCATCATGTTTCCCTATCTCGGCAAGGTGCTGGTCGGCTCGACGGATATCCGCGTCAGCGAAGCTGGGCGCGTGCGCTGCGAACCGGCCGAGACCGACTACATATTGGCGGCGGCGCGGTTGGTATTCCCGTCCATTCCGGTCCGTGCCGCCGACGTCGTCTTCACCTATAGCGGCATCCGGCCGCTGCCGAAAAGCGACCATGCCTTCACCGGCAGGATATCGCGCGGCCATTCCGTGCATCGCATAGCCGGCGGCATCCCGCAGTTCTGCATGATCGGCGGCAAGTGGACGACCTTCCGCGCCTTCGCCGAACAGGCGGCCGACGAAGTGCTGGCCGAGCTTGGCCGCGAGCGCATTCGCGGCACGCTGGCGCTGCCGATAGGCGGCGGCCTCGGTTTCCCCGCAGATCCGGCATCGATGGCAGCCGATCTCGCCGGTGAGTTCGCGATCAGCACCGACCGCGCCGCGTATCTCGTCGATCACTACGGCAGCGGCGCGCGCGACATCATCCTGTTCTGCCTCGGGCGTCCCGACGACATCAGGCTCGACGACAGGACCGAGACCACGGCGGCCGAGATCGTCTATCTCGCCCGGCATGAGTTCGTGACCTGCCTCTCGGATGTTGTCTTGCGCCGCACGTCGCTTGCCATTGCCGGCGACATCTCGATGGTATCAATCGAACGGATCGCCGATGCGCTAGCCGCCGAGCGCGGCTGGAGCGATCCGCACCGCGACGAGGAGATAAAAAGTCTCATCGCCGAACTCGACACCTATCACGGCGTCTCGCAAGAGATGCTCGACCAACGCACGAATCCCAGGAGCAGAACATGAAAGTCAGCGCCAAGGCCCGGATGAACCGGATGTTCACCAACGGCAATTGCCTCGACGTGGCGCTCGATCACGGCGTCTGCAATGAACCGGGGTTTCTCGTTGGCTTGGAGGACATGCCACGTGTCATCGACACGCTGATCGGGGCAGGGCCAGACGCGTTGCAGCTCGCCTATGGCCAGGCCGATCTGCTGCAATCGCGGCCGGACAAGGACAAGCCGGCGCTGGTCATGCGCATCGACATGGGCAACCCTTACAATGCACAGCGCCACCGGGTGATGTGGTCGATGCTGCAGAACCATGACGAGCCGATCATCGGCGCGCTGGAAATGGATGCCGCCTGCGTCGTCGTCAATCTGTTCATGCTGCCCGACGAGCCGGAACTGTTTCGCCAATGCGTCGAAAACATCAGCAAGGTCCGCGCCGCCTGCCATCGCTACGGCATGCCGTTGATGATCGAGCCGCTGGTCATGCTGCCCAACGATATCAGGGGCGGCTACCAGGTCGATGGCGACGCCGAAAAGATCGTGACGCTGGTGCGGCTCGCCGCCGAAATGGGCGCCGATATCATCAAGGCCGACCCGACCGAGCGAGCTGAGGATTTCCACCGCGTCGTCGAGGCGGCGCGCGTACCGGTGCTGGTGCGTGGCGGCGGCAAGGACGATCTCAAGACGGTACTGGCAAAATCGTCGGCCCTGCTCAGGCAAGGCGCCAAGGGGCTGGTCTATGGCCGCAACATCTATCAGCATGCCAACCCGAAGGCGGTGGTCAACGCGCTGATGGCGATGATCCACAACGACGCCGGCGGCGAAGAGGCTTGGGACATCTACAACAATGGCTGATCAAGCCGCCTATCTGCTCGGCCTCGACGCCGGCAACACCATCATCAAGGCGGTGCTGTTCGATCATACCGGGCGGCAGCTCGCCATGCACGCGGTCGCCGGCCGTTCGCACACGCCGCAGCCGGGCTATGTCGAACGCGACCTCGGCGGCATGTGGGCCGATGCGCGCGACGCCATACGCGCCTGCATTGCGCAGGCCGGCATCGATGCCCGCGAGATCGCCGCCGTCGGCTGCGCCGGCCATGGCAACGGCCTTTATCTGGTCGACCGTGCCGGCGAACCGCTGATCGGCATCCAGTCGCTCGACACCCGCGCCGCCCGCATGGCGGCGTCCTTGGCGTCGCGCAATGCCGAGGCACTGCACGCCATCTGCCTGCAAAAGCCGTGGCCGGCGCAGACGCCGACCTTGCTGGCCTGGGTCAAGCAGCATGCGCCCGACCTTTATGCCGCAACCGGCACGGCGATGCTGTGCAAGGATTTCATCACTTTCCGCTTGACGGGCGAGCGCGTCAGCGATGTCTCCGACATGTCCGGTTGCGGCCTCGTCCGCATGCCCGAAGGCGTCTATGATTCCGAGCTTCTCGCGCTCTACGGCATCGAGGACGCGCAGGCCAAACTGCCTCGATTACGCGAGAGCGCCGACATCGCCGGCGCGGTCACCGCGCAAGCGGCTGAAGAGACCGGACTGGCGGAAGGCACGCCGGTCATCGCCGGCTATTTCGACGTCGTCGCCAGCGCCATGGGAGCCGGCGTCGTGCGTCCCGGCGAAGCCTCTGTTATCGCCGGCACCTGGTGGGTCAATCAGGTCTTCTCCACCGCGCCGGTCGTCGACCCAGATGTTTTCATGGTGGCGCGCTTCGGTCCCGGCCGTTTCGTCAACATCGAATCCAGCGCTACATCGGCCGCCAATCTCGAATGGTATGTACGCGAACTCGTCGAGCGCGGTGCCCATTATGACGATCCGTTCGGCCACTGCAACGCGGCTGTCGGCGCGGTGACGCCAACCTGGGACGATCCGATGTTCCACCCGTTTCTCTACGGGTCGGGACAAGGGGCGGAGTTCCGCGCCGGCTTCTACGGCCTCGCCGGCTGGCATAGGGAAGGCCATATGCTGCGCGCGCTGTTCGAGGGCGTGATGTTCGAGCACCGGCGCCACATCGATGTTCTGAAGGACGCCGGTGTCAGCTTCGACAAAGCGGTCCTGTCCGGCGGCGGTTCGCGCAGCGAGCACTGGCCGCAGATCTTCGCCGACGGGCTTGGCGTGCCGATCACCGTCCCTGAAGCACGCGAGACCGGCGCACTTGGTGCGGCGATCGGCGCCGGGGTCGCGGCCGGCCTGTTCGCCGACTATGAGGCCGGCGTCGACGCCATGACCCGGTCAAGCGCCGCCTACCGTCCGAACCCGGCCATGCAGGACCATTACAACAGGCGTTATCGCGCCTATTGCGGCCTTGCCGATACGCTGCGATCGTTCTGGGCCGAACACGCCGCAGAACCGAGTAGAACACCGCCGAGTAAACCACCGCAATGACCCAACGGCTCGATGGCGACTACGACTACATCATTGTCGGCGCAGGCACCGCCGGCTGCGTGCTGGCCAATCGCCTGAGCGAAAACCCGGCGACGCGCGTGCTGCTGCTCGAGGCCGGCGGCAGCGACAATTATCACTGGGTGCATATCCCGGTCGGCTATCTCTATTGCATCGGCAATCCGCGCACCGACTGGATGATGAAGACTGCCCCCGAAGCCGGCCTGAACGGCCGCTCGCTGGTCTATCCCCGCGGCAAGGTGCTGGGCGGCTGCACCTCGGTCAACGGCATGATCTACATGCGCGGCCAGGCGGCGGACTACGATGGCTGGCGGCAGATGGGCAATGTCGGCTGGGGCTGGGACGATGTGCTGCCCTACTTCCTCAAATCCGAGGACCATCATGGCGGCAAGACCGAGCTGCATGGCTCCCGCGGCGAATGGAAAGTGGCGCGGCAACGCCTGTCGTGGCCGATCCTGAACACCGTGCAGGAGGCGGCCAAGGAATTCGGCATCATGCCGCGCGAGGATTTTAACGACGGCGACAATGAGGGGTCCGGCTTCTTCGAAGTCAACCAGAGCAAGGGCGTGCGCTGGAACACAGCCAAGGCATTCTTGCGCCCGGCGCTGCAACGGCCGAACCTCAGGCTGGTCGTCAACGCGCATGTCGAGACGGTGTTGTTCGAGGGCAAGCGTGCTATCGGCGTTTGTTATCGCGTCGGCGGCCAAACCATCGAGGCAAAGGCCAGGAGCGAGGTGCTGCTGACCGCCGGCTCGATCAACACGCCGAAACTGCTGGAGCTTTCCGGGGTCGGCGAGCCGGATCGCCTCGCCGCGCTCGGCATCGATGTGGTTCACGCCAGCCCCGATGTCGGCGAGAACCTTCAGGACCATCTGCAGATCCGCACTGTCTACAAAGTGTCGTCGGCGCTGACGCTCAACACGCTAGCCAACAGCCTGAGCGGCAAGGCGAAGATCGCGCTGCAATATGCCTTTGGCCGCTCGGGACCGATGTCGATGGCGCCGAGCCAGTTCGGCATGTTCTCGAAATCCGATCCGTCGATGGCGACGCCGGACCTGGAGTACCACGTCCAGCCCTTGTCTACCGACCGGCTGGGCGACCCGCTGCACCCGTTCCCGGCAATCACCATGTCGGTCTGCAATCTGCGGCCCGAGAGCGTCGGCTCGGTGCACGCTACGACGCGCGAGCTGGCCGTGCAGCCGGAGATCCGGCTGAACTACCTCTCTACGGCGCGCGACCGCGAGATCGCGCTGCGTTCGGTGCGCCAGGCGCGCAGCATCATGACCGCCAAGGCTCTTGCCGGCTTCCATCCGGAAGAAATCCTGCCTGGTCTCGCCCACCAGTCGGACGAGGACCTGCTGCACCAGATCGGCTCGATCGCCACGACCATCTTCCACCCGGTCGGCACCTGCCGGATGGGCATCGATGACCGCGCCGTCGTCAGCCCGGACCTGCGCGTGACCGGTATCGAGGGGCTGCGGATCATCGACGCGTCGATCATGCCGCGCATCGTCTCCGGCAACACCGCCTCGCCAGTGGTGATGATCGCCGAGAAGGCGGCGGATATGATCCGCCGGCCTGCATGACGTCGCCGCCGCCTATGACCCCGGCACGTCGTAGATCGCCCTGACTTCGACGGTGCCGATTTCAGCCAGCGGAATTTTGCAGGCGATCTCCAGCGCCTTGTCGAGAGTGTCGGCTTCGATCATGACGAAACCAAGCAACTGCTCCTTGGTTTCGGCAAACGGACCGTCAGTGATCAGCCGCTTGCCTTGGCGCCGCCGCACCGTCTTCGACGTCTTCACCGATTGCAGCGCCTGCGCGATGATCAGCTTGCCTTGCTGGTCCAATGACCGGTCATAGGCCATCGAATCGGCGTCGAGTTTGGCCAGACGCTCCGGCGTCATGGCATGGAGGTCCTTTTCCTCGCCGTAGACCAGACAGACATATTTCATTTCCAGCTCCCTTGCTGTGACGAACCATAGGTGATCACGGCGCCGGCGGCATCCTTGCCGGCAGCAGCGTGGTCGAGCACGCAGACCGCAATGCCGATCACGGCGACCGCAGCAAGCAGCCGGCCGAAGCCGGAAGGTCGCGAGCACTCGATCTCGTGTAGACGCGCGCTTTTGTCGGCGTCGTTCCAATGGGCAGAAAACAGATTGTTCATCTTGGATCTCCATCCGCCACGAGAATCCGTGGACGCTCGCAGGACGGCCGGCGCCGATGCAAGTCGACATTTTTGCACGCACATTTTTTCAGAAGAATTTGCAGGGCACGCCGGCGTCGCATCCGGCCGAAACAGCGCGGTGGTCTTCCCCGGCCGCCGCGCTATAGTTGGAGGGAACGCCGCGTGGCCGGCGCTGTCGCTGTAATCAAGGAGAATTCTATGGACCGTACCGCAAACGCCGTCTGGAAAGGCAATCTGAAGGAGGGCACGGGCACGCTCGACAGCCAGAGCGGCACTTTGAAAGGCACGCCCTATTCGTTCAAGGCTCGCTTCGAGGACGAGAGCGGCAAATCCGGCACCAATCCCGAAGAGTTAATCGCCGCGGCACACGCCGGATGCTACGCCATGCAGCTGTCGCATTTCCTGGCCGAGAACGGCACGCCCGCCACCGAGCTCGACGCCAAGGCGGTGGTGACGCTGGTCCCCGGCACCGGCATCACCGGCAGCGCCATCACCCTGGTCGGCAAGGTGCCAGGAATCGATGCGGCGAAGTTCAAGGAACTGGCCGAGAAGGCCAAGGCGGAGTGCCCGGTTTCGAAGGCGCTGGGGGCCATCGCAGTGTCGCTCGACGCGAAGCTGGGGTGATCCGCCGATTTTGCCCGGGGTAGCGATTCTTCGCGCCCCCCTCTGCCCTGCCGGGCATCTCCCGGGGAGATTGGAAGCTCGGTAGCTGGCACTTTCTTTCGACGTTCGTGATTGGCGAAGGCCGGCGTGACATCTGATCTCCCCACTTGAGGGGGAGATGGCCGGCAGGCCAGAGGGGGGTGCTGTCCCACCAACGTTTCGGATAACTATTAGGCGCCCAGCGCATCAAGCCGGGCGCGAAGGGCTGCGACTTCCTGCTCCAGAGCCTCCAATCTCGCTTCCAGGTCGGAAGCAGGCAAGGCCGGCGCGCTCCGCTGCACCGATAACGCCGCGACGTCCACCGGTCCTGCGAGCAGATGCACGTAGCGGTCCTCGCGCTGGCCTGGCCCGCGCGGTATTTCCTGGATAAGCGGCGGTCGGCGGCCGATCAGCATGTCGAGTTCAGCGCGCAGGTCTTCGATCGACGAAAACCGCGCCATGCGCTCAGCTCGCGCCAGCAACTCATGCGCCGTCTGCGGCCCGCGCAGCAAAAGCAGGCCGATCACCGCAGTCTGCGGCCTCGTCAGCGAGAAGCGCTGCGCCATCTGATGCTCATAGCGCTCGACGCGCGAGCCGAACATCTGACGCACCAGCCCCTTCTGCTCGAGCAGCTTCAGCGTCCGATGCACCTCTGTCGGCTCGAGCGCCATCACAGGCTCGCGCGCCGTCTTCTGGTTGGCGGCTACAAGTGCTGCATTCAGCGTCAGCGGATAGACATCCGGCGTCAGCTCCTTCTTCTCGATCAGGCAGCCGAGCACACGGGCTTCGACCGGATTAAGGATTGGAAGCTCTTCGCTCATTGGGTTGAGTATCCTTTCTAGCGCCGGCGAGACAGCGCCCCCCACTCTGTCCTACCGGATATCTCCCCACGCGGGGGGAGATCGGCAGCTTCGCCGACAGCGCGCCATCCTTCAACCTTGGAGATTGGCGAAAGCCGCGATGACGGCCAATCTCCCCACCCGTGGGGGAGATGTCCGGCAGGACAGAGGGGGGCGCGAAGGATCGCCGCGTCCGAGATTGCCGCGAGCGAACTCGCCTCAACTAAACCCGCCGCTCCACCATCATCTTTTTGATTTCGGCAATCGCCTTGGCCGGGTTGAGCCCCTTCGGGCAGGTCTGGGCGCAGTTCATGATGGTGTGGCAGCGGTAGAGCCGGAATGGGTCTTCGAGATCGTCGAGCCGTTCGCCCGTGGCTTCGTCGCGGCTGTCGATCAGCCAGCGATAGGCCTGCAGCAGCGTCGCCGGGCCGAGATAGCGGTCGCCGTTCCACCAATAGCTCGGGCACGAGGTCGAGCAGCAGGCGCATAGGATGCACTCGTAGAGCCCGTCGAGCTTTTCGCGGTCCTCATGGCTCTGCAGCCATTCCTTGGCTGGCTCTGGCGACACTGTCTTCAGCCATGGCTGGATCGAGGCGTGCTGGGCGTAGAAATTGGTGAGGTCGGGCACCAGGTCCTTGACCACCTGCATATGCGGCAGCGGGTAGACCTTGACGGCGCCGGAAATGTCGTCGCAGCCCTTGGTGCAGGCCAGCGTGTTGGAGCCATCGATGTTCATGGCGCAGGAGCCGCAAATGCCTTCGCGGCAGGAGCGGCGCAACGCCAGCGTCGGGTCGATCTTGTTCTTGATCCAGAGCAGCGCATCGAGCACCATCGGCCCACAATCGTCCATGTCGACGAAATAGGTGTCGATGCGCGGGTTCTCGTCATCGTCGGGCGACCAGCGGTAGATGCGGTATTCCCTGAGGTTGGTGGCGCCCTCCGGCTTCGGCCAGGTCTTGCCCGGCTGCACCTTGGAGTTCTTGGGAAGCGTTAGTTCGACCATTACCTCAGGTCCTTTCGGATGACGAGCTTCGGCACCATGGTCAGTACACCCTGGCCTTGGGCGCGATCTTGGCGAGGCTGATGCCGCCGTCCTTTTCCGCCACCAACGGTTCGGTGTGCACCGGACGATAGCTGAGGCTCACCTGGCCGTCCTCGCTTAGCCGGGCCAGCGTATGCTTGCGCCAGATAATGTCGTCGCGGGCCGAGAAATCTTCGCGCGCATGCGCGCCGCGGCTCTCCTTGCGCGCCTCGGCGCCGTAGACCGTGGTGATGGCGTTGGCCATCAGATTTTCCAGCTCCAGCGTCTCGACCAGGTCGGAATTCCAGATCATCGAGCGGTCGGAGACTTTCAGGTCCTTGAGCTCGGTCCATATCTGCGAAATGCGCTTGCAGCCGTTTTCGAGCGACTCCTGTGTGCGGAACACGGCGGCGTCTTCCTGCATCGCCTTCTGCATTTTCTCACGCAGAACAGCGGTTGGCGTCGAGCCATTGGCGTGGCGCAGCCGGTCGAAGCGGTCCATGATCTTTTCGACCGAGGCTTCGTTGGGCGAAGGGATCGCCGAATTACGGTCGATGACCTGGCCGGCGCGGATTGCGGCGGCGCGGCCGAACACCACCAGATCGATCAGCGAGTTCGAGCCCAGCCGGTTGGCGCCGTGCACGGAGGCACAGCCGGCCTCGCCGACCGCCATCAGCCCGGGTGACACCCGGTCAGGATTCTCGACCGTCGGGTTCAGCACCTCGCCCCAGTAATTGGTCGGCACGCCGCCCATATTGTAGTGCACCGTCGGCAGCACCGGGATCGGCTCCTTGGTCAGGTCGACGCCGGCGAAAATCCTGGCCGATTCCGAAATGCCCGGCAGCCGCTCATGCAGCACGGCCGGATCGAGATGGTCGAGATGCAGGAAGATATGGTCCTTGTTCTTGCCGACCCCGCGGCCTTCGCGGATCTCCAGCGTCATGCAACGCGAGACGACGTCGCGCGAGGCCAGGTCCTTGGCCGACGGCGCGTAGCGTTCCATGAAGCGCTCGCCCTCGGAATTGACGAGATAGCCGCCCTCGCCGCGCGCGCCTTCGGTGATCAGGCAGCCGGCGCCGTATATGCCTGTCGGATGGAACTGCACGAACTCCATGTCCTGCAGCGGGAAGCCCGCCCGTGCCGCCATGCCGCCGCCGTCGCCTGTACAGGTGTGCGCCGACGTCGCCGAGAAATAGGCGCGGCCATATCCGCCGGTCGCCAGCACCACCATCTTGGCGGAGAAGCGATGGATGGTGCCGTCGTCGAGGTTCCAGGCGACGACGCCGGTGCAGGTGCCGTCCGGTTCCATGATCAGGTCGAGCGCAAAATACTCAATGAAGAACTGCGCATTGTTCTTCAGCGACTGGCCGTAGAGCGTGTGCAGGATGGCGTGACCGGTGCGGTCGGCGGCGGCACAGGTGCGCTGCACCGGCGGGCCGTCGCCATAATTCATCATGTGGCCGCCGAACGGCCGCTGGTAGATCTTGCCCTCTTCGGTGCGCGAGAACGGCACGCCGTAATGCTCGAGCTCGTAGACCGCCGCCGGTGCCTCGCGCACCAGATATTCCATGGCGTCGACGTCGCCCAGCCAGTCCGAACCCTTGACGGTGTCGTACATGTGCCACTGCCAGGAGTCCGGACCCATGTTGGACAGCGACGCGGCAATGCCGCCTTGTGCCGCCACCGTGTGCGAGCGGGTCGGGAACACTTTGGTGATGCAGGCCGTGCGCAGGCCCTGCTCGGCCATGCCGAGCGTGGCGCGCAGGCCGGCGCCGCCGGCGCCGACGACCACCACGTCGAACTTGTGGTCGACAAAGGTATAGCCGGTGGCCGATTTCGCGTCCTTGGCCAAATCAGCCTCCGAATGCCAGTTTGAGCAGGGCGAAGATCGAGGCGACGCCGACCGCTATGGTGAAAAACGTGCTGAGTGCGATCAGCGCCAGCTTCATGCCTTCGGCATGCACGTAATCCTCGATAATGACCTGCATGCCGACACGCATATGGGTGAGACCGGAAACGAGCACCAGCGCCAACACCAGCGCCACGAACGGACTGGCGAGCGCCGCCCGCACCTCGGCGAAGCCGGCGCCATTGAGCGCGATCAGGAACCCGACGAAGAACAGTATCAGGGGGATGTTGGCAATGGCCGTCAGCCGCTGTCGCCAGAAATGCCCGGTGCCTTCGCGGGCCGAGCCCAGACCGCGGACCTTGGCCAGCGGCGTGCGCATATCGTTGTTGTTCGTGCCGCTCATCACAAGGTTCCCCGCGCCATGTAGCCGGCGACCCAGATCAGCAGCGTGAGCAGGATGGAACCGGCGAGCGTCGCCCAGGCGATCTTCGATGCCGTGTGTTTCTCCAGCCCGGCGCCGGTGTCCCAGACGAGATGGCGCACGCCGCCCAGCATGTGGTGCATCAGCGCCCAGGTGTAGCCGAACAGGATGAGCCGGCCGAGCCAGGTGCCGAAGGCCCAGTTGATCCAATCGAAAGCGCCTTGCGAACTCGCCGCCGCCATCAGCCACGCGGCGACCAGCAGCGTGCCGAAATACAGCGCCCCGCCAGTGATGCGGTGAATGATCGACATCGTCATGGTGATCGGTGGGCGGTAAATCGTCAGGTGCGGCGAGAGCGGCCGTTCACGTCTGGCGGTTCGGGTGGCTGGTGATTTGCTCATGGCTGCCCCAGTTCGATGTCCGGAGCCGCGGTGGAAAGCGGCACTTACCGCCTCGATATATGACTTCAGACAGCCGGTTTCTAATGCTCTTTTTGCACCGCGTCAAAGCCGGAAAATCGTTTTGAAAACGTCATTTAGTCTGACAAAAGGCTGCTGTTTCGCTTCAATCGATTTGGCCACCGTCGAAAGCCAGCGCACCGTTCGCTGCAGTGCGGCATTTCCTTTGCAATCGACGCCAGGCTATCGTTTGCAGGTCTGTGGTGTCGAGCCCCTCTTCATCACCAGCGCCTCGCGCGCGTCGATCACGATTGCGTCATGCGACGCAGCTTCCTGGTAGCGGCTGGACTGGTTGGCGGGTGATGCGGCAAACTCCTCGGTCGTGCCATCGGGCCTGACAACGCGCAACGCCGTGCCGAGGTTCTGGATGGTGATCATGCCGCCATTGCCGCATCTGTAAGTTGCCGTGCCGACAGCAGACCGCGGCGCGGTAAGGTCGGTGACGATCTTGGCTGAAGGTGCGGCAGGCGCTGTCGGAGCCGTTGCGGAAGCCGGGGGCGCCACAGGTGCGGCGGACTGCTGAGCCGGCACGGGCGCGACAGTGGGTGGTACGGTATTCACCGCCGTCGGCGCGCCGTTCTGCGGCACGCAGGCTGCGGCAGTCAGCAAGGGGATCGACAACAGCGTCACCCGAAACGTCCGGCGTAACGCCATATGCTGTCCTCCTGCACGGCTAACTAGCCGCGATGTTCCACCAAGATCAAGCTCACCCGACGTCAGCGTAGTTGTGTGCGTCGCGGCCGATGGTGCGGGCAAGCATGGCCGAATGATGACGCCCGGGTTTCCATCCCGTCGGATATTAACCATGTTTGGCGAGAGATCGCCGCCGGATGCGCCTGCCCTCTTAACAAAGGTTAAGAAAAGGTTAATTTCCGATTCGATCGGGTCCACAGCAGAGAGGACACCATGCTTTCGAATTCAGGAAGAGCGCGCCTTGCGGCGCTTGTGCTGGCGACAGCCAGTCTCGGCTTCGCCGCCCCGGCAATGGCCTGGTCGCGCCATCATGACCGCGTCTATGCCGATTCCCTAGGCAATCTCGTCATCGACAGCGCCGCCGGCTACAAGCGCATCATTGCCGGCCAAGGCAGGCTGGCCAAGAAATTGTCCGACTACACCAGCGCCGGGCAGCCGGAAGCGGAACCGGAAGTCCTTTATGAAGACGAGGCGGATCACATCTCCAGGCGTGGCTGCTACCAGCCGCCGGTGTTCGTGAAGGGCCGCTCCTATATGTACGGCCTCTCCGATGGCGAAATGCCCAACCTCAGCCCTTGCCGCTGATGATCCGGCACGGCCGAGAGGCCGTTTAAGCGAGACGCTAACCGACGCTGCCTGTATCCGGGATGAACACCGTTTCCGCCCGCTCATAGGACAATCGCACGCTGTCGCGGCCGTTCTTCTTGGCCTTGTAGAGCGCTTCGTCGGCGCGCCGCATCAGCGGCTCCAGCCCTTCGTCGCCGGTGCGCGCCGCGACGCCGAAGCTCGCGGTCACCCTGGTGCCCGGCGGCAACCCGTCGACACTGCCGGCCGAATAGTGCGTGCGCACGGCTTCGGCAAACAGCCGCGCCGTGGCAAGATCGCTCAGCGACAGAAGCACAGCGAACTCCTCGCCGCCGATGCGGCCGGCAACCGCACGCGTGCCGGCGGCCGCGCGAAGCTTGGCGGCGAAGTCGGCGATCACCTGGTCGCCCGCGGCATGTCCGTATTTGTCGTTGAGCGCCTTGAAGTGATCGAGATCGGCCAGCACCAGCGCGACCGGCACCTTGGTAACAGCGCAATGCTGCAGCACCAGCAAGGCGCGCTCCTCGAAACCCCTGCGGTTGAGCAGGCCAGACAGCGGATCGGTGTGCGTCTCGGTCTTCAGCGCCTTCATCACGTCGAGCGCAGCTGCCGAGAACAGGCAGAGCGCGATCAGCAACGACAGCAGCGCGTGCGTCAAAAGCGCCGTCGTCCAGTAGGACGAGCCATAAAACCCGTCATAGCTGGTGAACGGCCCGTGCGAGATGACGACGAGCAGCGTGCGGCCGATGAAGTTCAGCCCGGACAGCAGCGACAACACGAACAGGATTTTTTCCGTCGGGCCGTTCTTGCGCACGGCGCGCAGCTCGGCAGCGACCAGCAGGCTGAGGCCGCCAAAGCCGAAATTGATCGACAGGATGCGCCAAGTCAAGTCCGGCTGGACGAACAGGAACCAGCAGAATGCCACCATCCCGCCACCCGCCAGAATGCCGATCGCGATATAGGGCACGCGCCTGCCGTAGCGTGAGATGATCGCACCGACGAGGCAACAGGCGGCGAGCGTGAAGCAGAGGTTGGAGACCAGCTTGGTCAGCACCATGCCGCCGGGCAGCGTGAAATACTGCAGCAGGAAGCCGGGCGCGGACACGCAATAGCTCGTGCCGAGCACAGCCAGATAGGGCCGGTGGCGCTGATAGAACCACAGCACGAGGAACGCCGCGCCGAGCGCCAGCGCGATCGTCGGATTGAGCAGCGCTATGAACAGGTCGGTGTCCAAAGGACGGTGACTTCCCGCTTGACGTCAGGGAAGACCTTAGAGCGCAAGCCCCAACAAGCGGTTAAGCCGGGACGAATATGCAAGTCGCCACTCATGAAGCTGGTGCACGGAACCGGGACCTGAGGCAGGCGTTTCGTGACAGCAATCAAGGAGAAGTCATTCATGGCCGACACGATCACGCTGACCGACCACGAAGCAATTCGCTCATGGGCCGCAGGGCGCGCCGGATTTCCGGCGATCGTCGATGTATCGCCCGAAACCGGAACGCAGCCGTTGCTGAGGCTCGTCTTCGGCCAGCACGCCTATCAGGACCAGGATCAGCCTGAACGCCCGGTCAACGCAGGCGGCTACGAGCTGGTCGAATGGGACGAGTGGTTCAAGATCTTCGACGAGCGCGAACTGGCGCTGGTGGTCGCGGCCGACGAACCCGGCAGCCGGGAGGAATTTCATGAAATCATCCGGCGTGCCGGCTAGGGCATATACCCCAAGGGTCTTAGAGCGGCGCGCTTTAAACAAAATCCCGAACGGTTTTGCCGTTCGGGGTTTTGCATACGCTCAGATCAGGCTTGAACCAGTCTGCGCTATTTCCAGTCGCGGATGTCGACGAAATGGCCGGCGATCGCCGCCGCTGCCGCCATCGCCGGCGATACCAGATGGGTGCGGCCCTTGAAGCCCTGCCGGCCTTCGAAATTGCGGTTCGAGGTCGAGGCGCAGCGCTCATGCGGCTTCAGCCGGTCGTCGTTCATGGCCAGGCACATCGAGCAGCCCGGCTCGCGCCAGTCGAAACCGGCGGCAATGAAGATCTTGTCGAGACCCTCGGCCTCCGCCTGTTCCTTGACCAGACCGGAGCCCGGCACGATCATCGCATCGACATGCGCACTCACCGTCTTGCCTTCGACCACCTTGGCCACCGCACGCAGATCCTCGATGCGGCCATTGGTGCAGGAGCCGATGAAGACGCGGTCGAGCGTGATGTCGGTGATCTTCGTGCCCGGCGTCAGTCCCATATAGTCGAGCGCGCGGATCTTTGACGTCCGCTTGTTCTCGTCCGTGATCTCTTCCGGATTGGGAACGACGCCCTGCACCGAAACGACGTCCTCGGGCGAGGAACCCCAGGAGACGATCGGCGGCAGCTTGGCCGCGTCGAGCACGATCACCTTGTCGAAATGCGCGCCCTCGTCGGACTGCAGCGTCTTCCAGTATTCGAGCGCGGCGTCCCACGACGCGCCCTTCGGCGCGCGCGGCTTGCCCTTGACATAGGCGAAGGTGGTTTCGTCGGCCGCGATCAGGCCGGCGCGCGCGCCGCCCTCGATCGACATGTTGCAAATCGTCATGCGGCCTTCCATCGACAGCGCGCGGATCGCCTCGCCGGCATATTCGATGACATAGCCGGTGCCGCCGGCGGTGCCGATCTCGCCGATGATGGCCAAGATGATGTCCTTGGCGGTGACGCCTTCCGGTAACTGGCCATCGACACGCACCAGCATGTTCTTGGCCTTGCGCTGGATCAGCGTCTGGGTCGCCAGCACATGCTCGACCTCGGAGGTGCCGATGCCATGTGCCAATGCGCCGAAGGCGCCATGCGTCGAGGTGTGGCTGTCGCCGCAGACAATGGTCATGCCAGGCAGCGTGAAGCCCTGCTCCGGCCCGATGATGTGGACGATGCCCTGGCGGATATCGTTTTCGGAGTAATATTCGACGCCGAAATCCCTAGCGTTCTTGGCCAAGGCCTCGACCTGGATGCGGCTTTCCTCGTTCTTGATGCCGAACTTGCGCTCGGGCGAGGTCGAGACATTATGATCGACCACGGCCAGCGTCTTTTCCGGATGCCGGACTTTTCTGCCGGTCATGCGCAGACCTTCGAAGGCCTGCGGGCTGGTCACTTCATGGACGAGATGGCGGTCGATGTAGAGCAGACAGGTGCCATCATCCTGGCGGTCGACGACATGGTCGTCGAAAATCTTGTCGTAGAGGGTGCGCGGTGCGCTCATGTGCGTAAATCCGTCGATTTGCAAAAAGGGGAAGGGCAGACGCGCGAAGCCTTCGGCGCGGCGAAAGCGGCTTAGCTAAGTCGGCTGGTGAGCGCGCCGGAAATGCGCGAAGAGAAACGCGACGGCAGGCGTTTTCTGTCCTGCAGCACGAAACCCTTATAGGCCGGATCGCCAAAAAGCTCTTCCATGGCGTGGCTCATACCAATGTTTTGGCTTTTCGGCAATTGCGGCGTGTTTTCGCTCCTCCCCTTGTGAGAGAAGGCGAAGAGGGCGGCGCTCAAAGCACCTCGAACACAAAAGTCTTCACCAGCGCGTCCGGCTCGGCGATCGCATAGCAGCGGAACCATGGGCTTTGCTCGGCCGGCCGCCATTTCCCGGCCCGCTCCAGCCCGTCGAACACGTCCTGGAAGCCGCCGCTTTCGAAAACCTGGTCGCGCACGGTGAAGATGGCGTGGCCGCCTTTCCTGGTGATGCGGACAAGCTCGTGCAGGCCGGACGCCGGCGCATGGCCGATGGTGAACACGCCAGTCGAGAAGAAGGCGCGGAAATGCCCGTTCGGCCAGGGTAGCGGCCCGCCGAGCATGGCCTGCTTCAGATCGCCATAGGCATTGCGGCTGCCGGCGATCTTCAGCATGTCGTCGGAGAGGTCGAGGCCGGCAATGTCGTGATAACCCAGCGCCTTCAATGACGGGCCTGACAGGCCGGTGCCGCAGCCGGCGTCGAGCAGCGGGCCTTCACCCACCTTCACATGGCGCGCCACCCAGGCGGTGATCAGGAACGGCAGCAGATAGCCTAGCGAAGCGGTTTCGCCGTCATAGGTCGCGGCCCAGTCCGCATAGGCCTTGGCCAGCCCTTCCGGCGTGTCGGCCGAATAGACGGTGCCCAGCGCCGCGTTGGCCTTGTCGATCGTCATCGCCTGCATCCTCCGGAATCCTGTCCTCCGCGATCGTAGCCGTGCCCGCGTCGGACTTCTATTCCTGTTGCGCCCGCCGCAGTCGTTGCTCCAGCCCCCGCAGTGCCAGCGACAGGCTGACAGTGAGGATGAGATAGATATAGGCGACGATCGAATAGGTCTCGAAGAAGCGGAACGAGCCGGCGGCGTAGATCTTGCCCATCTGCGTGATGTCGGCGACGCCGAGCACCGAGACCAGCGAGGAATCCTTGACCATGGCGACGAAGTCATTGCCGAGCGGCGGCAGGATGGTGCGGATCGCCTGTGGGAAGACGATCAGCCGGAAGCGCTGCGTGCGCGTCAGCCCGAGCGCCTTGGCAGCCTCGATCTGGCCTTTCTCGACCGACTGGATGCCGGCGCGGAAGACCTCGGAGATGAAGGCGGAATAACCGATGGTCAGCGCCATGATCGCACGCCACAACAGCGACACGTCGCGCACCAAAAGCTCGCCGAGATAGCCGGCGTTTTGCAGCGGCGCGGTCAGCGCATTCCACGCAGCCACGAAGGCCGGCGCGCCGGCGAAGGCGATCCAGAACAACAGCACCAGGATCGGCACGCCGCGGATGATCTCGACATAGAAACGAGCGATCTGCTTGAGCCAACGCGACCCCGACAACCCCATCAGCGCAATGCCGAGCCCGACGGCGGAAGCCAGCGCGAAGGCGACCACGGTGACAAGAATGGTGATGCCGATGCCTTTGGCGACGGTGGCAAAAACCTGGGCGTAGAGATCGCTGGCGGCAATGGAGAGCGCAGCGACGACGGCGAGCGCGATCGCGGCGGCAAGCCACCAGGGAAAATCGGGTTTTGAGGTTGAGGCGAGCATCAATGCCCAACGCTGGTGAACAGCTGCGCTCGCAAGATCTGCCGATCTCCCCCCTTGCGGGGGAGATGTCCGGCAGGACAGAGGGGGGTGCTGTCCCTCCAACCTGTCAAACGGTTACAGTCACAACCTTTGGCCTCTTTGGAAAAGCTCAAAACAAAAGGGAGGCGATCCTTCACACCCCCCTCTGCCCTGCCGGGCATCTCCCCCGCAAGGGGGGTCAGCGGCCGTCGCGCCAAGACGGCCTACTGCCCCATCTTGTAGTCGAGAAACCACTTCTTGTTCAGCGCCTCGATCGTGCCGTCGGCCTTCAGCGCCGCGATCGCCGCGTTGACCGGCTTCACCAGGTCCGAGCCCTTCGGGAAGATGAAGCCAAAATCCTCGGTGCCGAGCGGGCCGCCGATCAGCTTGAGCTTGCCGCCGGAGGCATCGACATAGCCTTTGCCGGCGGTGCCGTCGGTCAGGACGACATCGACGTCGCCGGATTTCAGTGCCTGCACCGAAGCGCCGAAGGTCTCGAACTGCTTGATGCGCGGGTTCTGCTCATTGCCGTCGAGCACGCTGTAGACGGCGGTGTAGAACGGCGTCGTTCCGGCCTGCGCGCCGATCAACCCGTCCTTGAAGGCGGCGAAGGTCTTGGCGTCGGTGAAGCGGCTTTCATCGGCGCGCACCAGCATGAACTGCTCCGAACGCATATAGGGGTCGGAGAAATCGACCTTCTCCTTTCGGTCGTCCTTGATGGTGATGCCGGTCATGCCAATGTTGTACTGGTTGTCGGAAACCGCCTGGATCATCGCGTCCCAGGAGGTGTTCTGGTACTCCACCTTGAAGTTCAGCCGCTTGGCGATTTCGTCCATCGCGTCATACTCCCAGCCGATCTGCTTGCCGGTCTTGGCGTCGATGAACTGCAGCGGCGGATAGGCGTTTTCCGTCACCACCACGACCTTCTTGCCGCCGAGATCGGGCAGCGCATCGGCCGCCCATGCAGCGACGGGCGCGAGGAAACAGGCCGCGAGGGCGGCCAGCAGCAGCTTCGATTTGGTCATGACACGCTCCAGGATGAGAAGCCCGCTTGCAGCCGGGCTCGCATGAAAATCCAGGCGCGACTTTAGCCGTCCGCAGACGGCTTGCAAGCCGGTCCGGTGCTCAGCGTCCGGTGAAAGCGGATTCCAATGCCTTCAACCAACGCGGTTTTAGAACGCCCCGTGGTCGGAATTTATTCCGTGATTGCGCCGCCGGCAAACCAGGCCCCTCCTGGACACGGGAACCCGTCAGATGACGGATCAGGATGGTGACGTAGCCTCACGCAGCTTGGCGACAAATCCGGTCAAGGTCCGGTGCAGCGACTTCAGCTCCTCGACTTCCAGCGGCATGGCGCAGGCAAGGCCTGCGGATACGTCCTTGATGCGGGCGCGCAGCGCCTGGCCCTTGGCAGTCGGTTCGACCAGCACGCGGCGCTCGTCGGCCGGATCGCGACGGCGGGTGACGAGACCAGCCGCTTCCATCCGCTTGAGCAGAGGCGTCAATGTCGCCGAATCCAGCCCCAGCGCCTCGCCGAGTTCGCCGACCGTGCTCGGCGCATGCTGCCACAGCGCCAGCATCGCCAAATATTGCGGATAGGTCAGGCCGAGCGGGTCAAGCAGCGGCCGATAGAGCTTGGTCATCAGCCCGCTCGCCGAATAGAGCGCGAAGCAGAGCTGCTGGTCGAGGCGCGGAACGGCGATCCTCCCGGCGGTGTCCGCCGGGACTTCGCTGGCCCTGGTTTCGGTCTTCGTCGTCATGCTGCCTTTGCCGGAAGCGCCACGGTCGAAAGCGCCACCTCGACATTGCCTTTGATCGCATTGGAATAGGGGCAAATCTGATGCGCGGCCGATACAAGCGCTTCCGCCGCCGCCTGATCAAGGCCTTTGGTCTCGGCGGCCAGTGCGACACCAAGTTTGAAGCCTTCACCATTGGGAAGCAGGCTGACGGTGGCGCTCACCGCCGCATCGTCCAGCGGCAGCTTCTGCTTGCGCGCGACGAAGCGGATGGCGCTTTCGAAGCAGGCGGCATAGCCGACCGCGAACAGCTGCTCGGGATTGGTGGCGCCACCCTGTCCGCCGAGCTCCTTCGGCAAAGCGAGGTCGACCTTCAGCAGGCCGTCGCTGGTCTCGCCGTGGCCGGCGCGGCCGCCGGTGACGCGAGCCTGTGTGGTGTAGAGTGCCATGTCAGTTCTCCATTTTATTTGTACACTATCATTTAGTGTACAAGATAATTCGAGTCAACAGCCATGGCCAAACTCTCGGCCGGCAATCGTTTCACAGTCTGGTGAAACGAAAAAAGGCGGCCGAAGCCGCCTTTTCAAAATCCTTGGACCAGGTTTATTCGGCCGGGGTCGCTTCCGCCGCCTTTGCAGCCTCGTCGGCGGCCTTGGCGGCTTCGTCGACGGCCTTCTTCTCGGCAGCTTCCTTGGCGGCCGTCTCGGCGGCCAGCGCCTGGGCAGCGGCAACCTTCTCGGCTTCGATGCGGGCCTTCTCGGCGTTCAGCGCGTCGCGTTCCTCATCGTTGAGCTTGCGCGCGCGCACGCCGGTGTTTTCCGAAATACGGGCCGACTTGCCGCGACGGTCGCGCAAATAATAGAGCTTGGCGCGGCGCACCTTGCCGCGGCGCACGATCTCGACGCCTTCGACCATCGGCGAGTAGACCGGGAAAACGCGCTCGACGCCTTCGCCGTAGGAGATCTTGCGGACGGTGAAATTTTCCTGGAAGCCGGCGCCGGCGCGGGCGATGACGACGCCCTCATAGGCCTGGACGCGGGTGCGGGTGCCTTCGGTCACGCGGACCTGGACGCGCACGGTGTCGCCGGGCTGAAACTCGGGAAGCTTGCGCTTGGCTTCGATCTTGGCGGCCTGTTCGGCCTCGAGCTGACGGATGATATCCATCTCAATAGTCCACTTCTTGTTCTTCCGACAGTCAGAGCGTCCGACACTCGCCTTGCAGTTCCATTGACCGCTCGGCTATGCCCTTTGTCCCCGAGACATCTTGTCTTCGAAACATTGGGCAGGGGCGACTACACCGTCATTGTTGACGGGTCCGGGAGATTTTTCTCGCCAGTACGGGCGGGCACATACAGCTATTTCACTGACTTGTCACGCCTTGGCCCTGTCTTTTTTGGTCGCATGCCACCACGCAATCGTCCAGTGCAGGGTTGCGCCGGCCCTTCAAGCTTCCTAATCCGGGAGCAGCACACTTGTCCGGCGGCCTCACAATGTCTGTTTTCGACGCAGTCCTGCTCTTCCTCGCGGGTTTTCTGTCAGGCGCCGTCAACGCGGTTGCCGGGGGCGGCACCTTCATAACCTTCGGCGCCATGACGCTGGCCGGCCTGCCGCCGATCGTCGCCAACGCCACGTCCTCGGTGACGCAGTTTCCCGGTTACATCACCTCGACGCTGGCTTACTGGACCGACATCAAGCATTTCTGGCGCGGCGCGCTGCTGCTTTGCCTGATCTCGGCTTTGGGCGCGCTGGCTGGTGCGCTCATCCTGCTGGCGCTCTCAAATCCGTCGTTCCGCGCCCTCGTGCCGTGGCTGCTGCTGGCCGCAACCGCCTTGTTCGCCGCCGGGCCGTGGCTGAAACCAACGCCGAAGCCTGGGCATGAAGCCACGGTCGGCTCTCTGGCCGGTTCGCTGGCGCAGTTCGCTACCGCCATCTATGGCGGCTTCTTCGGCGCCGGCATGGGCGTCATGATGCTGGCGACGCTCGGCCTGACGCAAGCCGGCGACTATCACCGGCTGAACGCGCTGAAGAACATGCTGGCCGTTGTCATCGCCGCCGTTGCCATACTGGTCTTCGTCTCCGGCGGCGTCGTCGCCTGGCCGCAGGCGATTGTCATGATCCCCGGCGGCGCGCTCGGCGGCTATGCCGGTGTCTGGATCGCCAAGCGCGTGCCGCAGAACGCCGTGCGCGGCTTCGTCATCGCCGTCGGCCTGTTTCTCGCCGTCTACTATTTTGCCAAGGGCTGAGCGGCGAGCAAATCCGGCCGGCGCTCCCTGGTCAGCTTCTCGGACTCGGCGCGCCGCCACGCGGCGATCTTCTTGTGATTACCGGAGACCAGCACGTCGGGGATGGGGCGGCCTTCGAACTCCTGTGGCCGCGTGTAATGCGGGTGTTCGAGCAGGCCGTTCTCGAAACTTTCTTCCTCGCCCGACACCGCATTGCCCATGACGCCGGGCAACAGCCGCACAACGGCGTCGAGCAGTACGAGCGCCGCCGGCTCGCCGCCCGACAGGATGAAATCGCCGATGGAGACCTCTTCCAGTCCACGCGCCTCGATCAGCCGCTGGTCGACGCCCTCGAACCGGCCGCAAACGATGACGGCGCCTGGCCCGCCAGCCAGTTCGCGCACGTGCGCCTGCGTCAGCGGCTTTCCACGCGGGCTCATCAGCAAACGCGGCCGCGGATCGCCCGCCGGCGACGTGTGGTCGATCGCCTTGGCCAGCACATCGGCGCGCATCACCATGCCGGCGCCACCGCCGGCCGGCGTGTCGTCGACGGTGTGATGGCGATCGCTGGCGAAGTCGCGGATCTGGATAGCTTCCAGCGACCATGTCCCGACTTCGAGCGCCCGTCCGGCCAGCGACAGGCCTAGCCCGCCCGGAAACATCTCGGGATAGAGCGTCAGCACCGACGCCTTGAACGTCACCGGTTGCCTCCGGCTTCGCGCGGCCCGCGCGGTCGGCCCTTCGCGTCGAAATCTTCTTCGCGCGGCGCGTCGCCATCCTCATCCTCAACAAGGCCGGCGGCTGCCGGGTCGACGCGGAGAAAACCTTCGGCGATCGAAACCTGAGGCACGGCGGCCTGGGTGAACGGGATCAGCACGCCTTTGCGCCCGCGGAGGGTAACGTCGAGAATGTCGCCGCCGCCGAAATTATGCACCGCCACCACCTTGCCGATGACCGCGCCCTTATCGTCGCGGACTTCAAGTCCGACGAGATCGGCGTGGTAGAATTCGTCCTCCTCGCCATCGTCGGGCAGCATCGAGCGGTCGACGAACAGCTCGGTTCCGGCCAGCGCCTCGGCGGCGTTGCGGTCGGCAATGCCCTTGAAGCGCACCACCACGACGGTGTTGGCGGGCCTGATGTCGATGATCTGGAAGGCGCGGCCGTCCTTGGCATAGAGCGGCCCATAATCGGCCAGCGCCATCGGCTCGCCAGTGAAAGTCTTCACCCGCAATTCGCCCTTGATGCCGTGGGCGGCGCCGATCACGGCCATTTGCACGGGGTTCTGGGGCTTCGACATGGCTGATATCCTTTGCCCTGCTCTAACGCCCTACCGGCGTCATTTCAATGATCGCTCGTGGCCATTTCAATGACAGGTTCTTCACCGCTTCCTAACCCGGCTGCCTGACAATGGCGGCATGCAGGAATTTCTCATCCCGGCAAAACCCGACCTCCAGGCAGCGCGCGAAAGCTGGCTGAAGATGCTGGCGCGCGAGCGCCGGCTGTCGCCGGCGACCGTCGAAGCCTATGAGCGCGACACGCGCCAGTTCCTGCATTTCCTCACAGGGCATTGCGGCGGCTCGCCTGGTCTTTCCGACATCGCCACTCTCCGCCCGGCCGATCTGCGCGGCTTTCTTGCCGCGCGGCGCAACGCCGGCGCCGGCGCCCGCACGCTCGGACGCGGCCTCGCCGGCATCCGCTCGCTGCTGCGCTTCCTCGAACGGCGGGGTCTCGCCAATGCCGCCGGTGCCGCGGCGTTGCGCGCGCCGCGCCAGCAGAAATCGCTGCCCAAGCCGCTGACCGCCAGCGATGCCAAACATGTCGTGTCGGTGGACTGCCAGCTGGCTGAAGAGCCTTGGATCGCCGCCCGCAACGCCGCCGTGCTGACGCTGCTTTATGGATCGGGCCTGCGCATTTCCGAAGCGCTGGGCCTCAGCGCCGCCGACCTGGCATCGGAAGCCGACACCGTGCTGCGCGTCACCGGCAAGGGTGGCAAGACACGGCTGGTGCCGGTGCTGCCGGTGGCGCTCAGGGCAATCGCCGAATACCGAAAACTGTGTCCCTACCATCTCGATCCCAAGGGCCTGCTGTTTCGCGGCGCCCGCGGCGGGCCGCTCAACCCGGCCATCGTCCAGCGCGACATGGCCAGGCTGCGCTCGGCGCTGAACCTGCCCGACACCGCGACGCCGCACGCGTTGCGCCATTCCTTCGCCACCCATCTGCTCGGGCGCGGCGGCGACCTGCGCACCATCCAGGAACTGCTCGGCCACGCCAGCCTGTCAACGACGCAGGTCTATACCGGCGTCGACACCGCAAGACTGCTCGAGATTTACGAATCCGCCCATCCCCGCGCGTGACACTGTATAAGTCCAGGACAATTTCCCCACGTCGGTTAACCGTTTCGCCGCTTTTCAGTCCTAGAACCGCACCATGAAACGCGCCCTTGCCATCGCCGACCGCGCCGCCCTTGTGTCGCTGAAGCTGCTCGTCGCGCTCAACGCCCTGTTTTTCCTGTCTTTCCTCATCGTGCTGCTGCTTGCCATGGGCAGGGCGCATGCCGAAGCCCCGGCCTGCGCCGGCGCCGATCTGCTGTCGGCCCTGCAGAAGGAAGACCCCGCCACCTATTCCAGGATCGAGACGGAAGCAGCAGCGACGCTGAACGGCAAGGGCCTGTTGTGGAAGCTGGAGAAATCAGGCGAAAAGCCATCCTTCCTGTTCGGCACCATGCACATGACCGACCCGCGCGTGACCACTCTGCCGCCGGCAGCCAGGAAAGCCTATGACGCTGCCGGCACCATCATCATCGAGACCACCGACGTGCTCGACAAGCAGAAGATGATGGAGGCCATGCTCAAGGAACCCGAGCTGATGATGTTCACCGACAACACGACGTTGTCGTCGCTGTTGTCGCCGGAGGATGCGGCGGTGGTGAACAAAGGGCTCGATGCGCGCGGCATTCCGCCGGCGAGCGTCTCCAAGATGAAGCCGTGGCTGCTGTCGGCCATGGTCGCGCTGCCGGTCTGTGAGGTCGCCCGTCAGGCAGGCGGCGCACCGGTTCTCGACGTCAAGCTGGCGCAGGACGCCAAGGCCTTGGGGAAGCCGGTGGAAGGGTTGGAGACCGCTGCCAGCCAGCTGCGCGCCATGGCCTCGCTGCCGATTGCGTTCCACATCAAAGGGCTGGTCGAGACCCTGAAGCTCGGCGACAAGATAAACGACATCAACGAAACCATGATCGTGCTTTACCAGCGCGGCGACACCGGCACCTTCTGGCCGCTGTTGCGTTCGATCTCGCCCGACGAAGACGACGACGCAGGTTACGCCGAATTCGACCGGACGATGATCACCGGCCGCAACAAGGTCATGGCCGACCATGCCGCACCGATCCTGGCCAAGGGCAATGCCTTCATGGCCGTCGGCGCCATGCATCTTCCCGGCCCCGAAGGCCTGGTCGAGGATTTTCGCAAGGCCGGCTATACCGTCACCGCCGTCGACTGAGCAGCGCCCGTCTTGAATACCGAATCACGTAAGCCCGGCTCTGTGCGGTGCGCAACTGATTCGCAAAGCGGAGGCGGTTGGCCCTATTTTTGGCGGAAAAGGCCAGCTAAGCTCGTTCTACCTCGTTCGTGATTGATTTTGCGGGGGAAATACAGGCCAACAAGCGGTTGCGAATCAGAATTTTCCTGCGTTCGTCAATTTGAAGGCCTAGTATGAACCCGTTCAACGGTTGCGCGTTGAGGGGTGTTGATTGATGCTTTTCATCCACGGAGGACACTTTTATGGCGAACCCTAACGATCCAGCGCCCAGGTCGGGTGGTGGCAGCGGCTGGCTGATTGCGCTGGTCGTCGTCATCCTTGCGATTGTCGCGTACTATGTTTTCGGCAGAAGCGGCGAACATCCTGCGCCCGCAGAGCCGCCGGCAGCCAGCACACCGGCGCCCGCACCTGCACCGGCTGAGCCGATGAAGCCCGCCGAACCGGCTCCCGCACCAGCCCCTGCGCCCGCACCGGCTCCTGCGCCAGCCCCGGCACCCGCGCCCGCTCCGGCGCCGAGCCCGTAATCTGGCCAACTGATCTGGCATCTTGATTCCAGCCAAGAACGGCCCGCTGAAAAGCGGGCCGTTTTGTTTGGGGCACCTATCGGCGAGCGTCGCAATTCTTCACCGCCCCCTCTGTCCTGCCGGACATCTCCCCCTCGAGAGGGGAGATCGGCTGTCTCACGAACAGCGCCGGGTTAGAAACGTGAGAAACTTGAAAGCTCGCGACGCGGCGGTGAAGTCCAATCTCCCCGCTTGAGGGGGAGATGGCCGGCAGGCCACAGGGGGGTGCTGTCCCTCCAGCGTTTCCTTAAATATGGATCGGCTTGAAGAACGTCGCCAGCGCTGCTTCCTTCACCGCTTCCGACATTGTCGGATGCGCGTGGCAGGTGCGGGCGAGGTCTTCGGATGAGCCGCCGAATTCCATCAGCACCGCCGCCTCATGAATCATCTCGCCGGCGCCGAAGCCGACAATGTGGACGCCGAGCACGCGGTCGCTGGCTTTGTCGGCGAGGATCTTCACGAAGCCGTCCGTGTGCAGCATGGCGCGCGCGCGGCCGTTGGCGGTGAACGGGAATTTGCCGCTTTTGTAGTCGATGCCGGCCTTCCTCAGCTCTTCCTCTGTCTTGCCGACCGAAGCGATTTCCGGGCTGGTGTAGACGACGCTCGGAATGACGTCGTAATTCACATGGCCGGCCTGGCCGGCAATGGTCTCGGCCACCGCCACGCCTTCATCCTCGGCCTTGTGCGCCAGCATCGGTCCGGCGATGACATCGCCGATGGCGTAGATGCCGGCGACGTTTGTCCTGAGATGGCTGTCTATCTTGACCCGGCCGCGCTCGTCGACCTCGACGCCGGCTTCCTTCAGTCCAAGGCTATCCGAATATGCGCGGCGTCCGGTCGAGATCAGCACCGCGTCGGCCTCGATGGTCTCGGCCGCCCCGCCCTTGACCGGTTCGAAGGTGACGGTCGCGCCCTTCTTGGCCTTGGCAACGCCGGTCACCTTGGCGCCGAGCTTGAACTCGAAACCCTGCTTCGAAAGCAGGCGTTGGAACTGCTTGGAAACCTCGCCGTCCATGCCGCCCAGGATGGTGTCGAGGAATTCAACCACGGTGACCTTGGCGCCGAGCCGCGCCCATACCGAGCCAAGCTCCAGCCCGATGACGCCGCCGCCGACCACCACCAGATGGCCAGGCACCTTCTCCAGCGACAGCGCTCCGGTCGACGACAGGATCACCTTCTCGTCGATGTCGACCTTGACGCCGGGAATGCCGGCGACATCGGAGCCCGTGGCGATAACGATGTTTTTCGTCTCGATCTCCTCGACCTTGCCATCCTCAGCCGACACCGACACCTTGCCGGCCGCGACCACCTTCCCGGTGCCGCGAAACGAGTCGATCTTGTTCTTCTTGAACAGGAAGGCGACGCCATTGACGTTGGCCGAAACGGTCGCGTCCTTGTGCGCCATCATCTTCTTCAGATTGAGTTTCGGCGCCGGTATCTCGACACCCAGCGCATCGAAGGAATGGCCGGCCTCGGCGAACATCTCCGAGGCATAAAGCAGCGCCTTGGATGGGATGCAGCCGATGTTCAGGCAGGTGCCGCCGAAAGTGGCGTTCTTCTCGACCACCGCGACCTTGAGCCCGAGTTGTGCCGCCTTGATGGCACAGACATAGCCGCCCGGTCCCGACCCGATGATAACGACATCATAAGCCATGTTCGTTTCCCTTAGCTTGGGGCTCAGCGGCCGCCGCTTACATTCAGGATTGCGCCCGTCGTGTAGGACGCTTCATCCGACAAAAGATAGAGAACGGCATGCGCGACTTCATCCGCCGTGCCGGCTCGTTTCATCGGCAGCATGTCGCGGAACCGCTCGACCCGGTCCGGCTGGCCGCCCGAAGCGTGGATCTCGGTGTCGATGATGCCTGGCCGTATCGCATTGACCCGCACGCCTTCGGTCGCGACTTCGCGCGCCAGTCCGAGCGTGAAGGTGTCGATCGCCGCCTTGGACGCGGCATAGTCGACATATTCGCCTGGCGAGCCGTGTAGCGACGCAGCCGACGAGATGTTGACGATGGCGCCGCCCTGGCCGCCATGCTTGCTCGACATGCGCCGCACCGCTTCGCGGGCGCACAGAAACGAGCCGATGACATTGATGCGCATCATGCGCTCCAGCCGCGCCAGGCTCATCTCGTCGACACGCGCCTTGACGTCGACGATTCCGGCATTGTTGACCAGGGCGTCGAGCCGGCCATAGGCGCTATCGACGGCTTCGAACACGGCGACGATGTCAGCCTCGACGCCGACATCGCCCTTGACCGCTATCGCTTCACCGCCACCGGCCTCGATCTCGGCGACCAGCGCCTGGGCCGCGGCCTCGTTTGCGGCATAGTTGACCGCGACGCGGTAGCCGGCCTTCGCCGCAAGCCGGCAAGTGGCCGCACCAATGCCGCGGCTGCCGCCGGTGACCAGAAGAACTTTCTTCGCCGCGCTCATTCCTGGCAACCTTTCAGCAAAAACACATCCCACGGCAATTTCGAAAAACCATTGGAGCCAAAGGCAGACGACATCTGCAACGATGGACCAAAATCGGGGAAGATCAGGCTCTGCGGCGCGTCCGTGCCTTCGGCCGCCAGCAGCGCAATGTTGCCCTTGTCGTCGGCGCTGTAGACCACGCCCTGCCAGACCGTGCAGGCGGCAAGCTCGTCACCGGTGACGTCGCCGGTCGGGCATTTGTACATCAGCGAGCCATGCGGTCGCGAAACACCGGAGGTCCACATCACAATGCCGTCGAGAACGATGCCCTTGTCGAGCACCATCTTGAACGAGTTGGTGACGGTGACCGCATCCGTCGTCGGCCGGAAATCAATGCCGGCCTCGCTTTCGGCATCGCCATAGACAGCAAGCGCCAGCGGGCAGGCGGCATGCGCCTCGTAACCCGCTGCGAGAACAGCCAGCCCGGCCATAAATCCGATCATTGGCGAAGCGATGTTTGTCATGAATTGCTCCGGCTGCTCTCGCGGCCGTCGGCTTTTTCGAGCACCTCGAAATCGGTCATCAAGACCAGCGGCTCGCCGGCCGCATCCAGTCCCCAGAAGGAATAATAGTTCCCATCACCGAAGCCAGTGTCGAACATGGCTATATTAAGCGGATTTCCATCAACCGGATTATCCATGCGGAACTTGTCGAACGAGCATGCAACGTCAGCAAGATAGCTGTCGAGTTCCTCCTGGTCGGACATCAGCGTCAGAACCGACTTGTCCATGAACGAAGCAACATTATCATCGACAATAAATCCAGACTTCCAGGACGATGTGCCGACGTCGCGGACGAAGGCAGCCAACTCCCACCGCACCGGCAAGCCAGTGCCAAACCGCAATACCGCTGCAGCAACACGGCCTTGCGCCTCAAGCAACGTGACTGGATAGCATCCCGGCCTGACCTTACGGCTAAACACAGGCCGTTCCAGCCCGGTAATCAGTGGATCGCAAGCGATGATTTCGCCGGTCGGTAGCTCAAGCTCACCGATCGCGGTGACGATGATCTTCCGCTCCGCCATTTCGGCTTCGCTGAGAGCGAAGGCACCGAGATTGCTGCTCGCCGGCGCCGAATCCCATTCAGTCGATGTCGCCGGCGGAGAGATGGCGGCGGAAGCCGCCGGCCGGGAACGCCTCAATACGCTACCCGCTACTCGACCCAGCTTGAACCCAAACCGCGCCAGCCAGCCGCTCATGACGGATCAGCTCCGATCACAAATCAAGCACCAGCCGTTCCGGATCTTCCAGGCTGTCCTTGACGCGGACCAGGAAGGTCACCGCTTCCTTGCCGTCGACGATGCGGTGATCGTAGCTGAGCGCCAGGTACATCATCGGCCGAATCACGATCTGGCCGCCGACCACGACGGGCCGGTCCTGGATCTTGTGCATGCCAAGAATGCCCGACTGCGGCGCATTGAGGATCGGCGTCGACATCAGTGAGCCGTAAACGCCGCCATTGGAGATGGTGAACGTACCACCCTGCATGTCGGCGACCGACAGCTTGCCGTCCCGCGCGGCAATGCCCAGCCGGCCGATATCCTTTTCGATCTCGGCAATCGACATTTGGTCGGCATTGCGCACCACTGGCACGACGAGACCCTTTTCGGTGCCGACGGCAACGCCGATATGGGCATAGTTCTTGAAGATGATGTCGGTGCCGTCGATCTCGGCATTGACCGAGGGGATTTCCTTCAATGCGTGCGTAACCGCTTTGGTGAAGAAGCCCATGAAGCCGAGCTTCACGCCGTGCTTCTTCTCGAAGATGTCCTTGTACTTGGTCCTGAGCGCCATCACCGCCGACATGTCGACCTCGTTGAAGGTGGTCAGCATGGCGGCGGTCGACTGCGCTTCCTTGAGCCGGCGCGCAATGGTCTGGCGCAGCTTGGTCATGCGCACGCGCTCCTCGCGCGACGCATCGTCGCCCGAGGACGGCGCACGCACGGCGACCGGAGCCGGTGCGGCCTTCGGAATTTCGGCCGGCTGCGACGGCGCGCCCTTGGAAATCGCGTCGAGCACGTCGCCCTTCAGCACCTGGCCGCGCTTGCCCGAGCCAGAAACCTGGTCGACCGACAGATTGTTCTCGGCGATCAGCTTTGCGGCAGCTGGCGCCGGCGGCATTGTGCGCGGCTCGACCGGCCCGGCATCGCCGGCTATCTTGGCGGTCTCGGCCGCGGCCTGCTTGGTCGTATGTGCCGCGTCGGGGCTCGACGCCTGCGACACAGCTTGCGGCTTGGTCTCCTGCTTGGACGCCGGGGCGGCCGTGGCGACGCCTGCCGAGATCGAACCCAGCAACGCGCCGACGCCGACGGTCTCGCCTTCCTTGGCGGTGATCTCGCCCAGCGTGCCGGCGGCGGCGGCAGGCACCTCCACCGTCACCTTGTCGGTTTCGAGCTCGACCAGCGGCTCGTCGACGGCAATGGCATCGCCGACCTTCTTGAACCACTTGCCTATGGTCGCCTCGGTGACGGATTCGCCGAGAGTGGGAACGCGGATTTCGGTAGCCATTGTGCCTGTTCCGTTTCTTCTCTGTCTGTTCTATTCGCCGGGTTTGTTCTATTCGCCGAGCGCGTCTTCGAGCAGGGCGGCGAGCTGCGCCAAATGCTTCGACATCAAGCCGGTCGCCGGCGATGCCGCCGCAGGACGTCCGGTATAGCGCACCCGCTGGTGCTTGGCGTCGATATGCGCCAGCACCCATTCCAGATACGGATCGATGAACGACCAGGCGCCCATATTCTTGGGTTCCTCCTGGCACCACACCATCTCGGCATTGCGGAAGCGCGACAGTTCGGTGATCAGCGCCTTGGCCGGGAACGGATAGAGCTGTTCGACGCGCAAGAGATAGATGTCGTTGATGCCGCGCTTCTCGCGTTCCTCGTACAGGTCGTAATAGACCTTGCCCGAGCACAGCACTACGCGGCGGATTTTGGAATCCTTGGTGAGCTTGATCGCCTGGTTCTGCAACAGCTGGGCGTCGTCCCACAACAGCCGGTGGAACGAGCTTTCGCCCGAAATCTCCGGCAGCGTCGACACTGCCCGCTTGTGGCGCAGCAGCGACTTCGGCGTCATCAGGATCAGCGGCTTGCGGAAGTCGCGCTTCAGTTGCCGGCGCAATATGTGGAAGTAGTTTGCCGGCGTGGTGCAGTTGGCGACTTGCATATTGTCTTCGGCGCAGAGCTGCAGGAAACGCTCGAGCCGGGCCGAGGAATGTTCCGGCCCCTGGCCCTCATAGCCATGCGGCAGCAGGCAGACCAGGCCCGACATGCGCAGCCACTTGCGCTCGCCCGACGAGATAAACTGGTCGAACACCACCTGGGCGCCGTTGGCGAAATCGCCGAACTGCGCTTCCCAGAGCGTCAGCGCCTTAGGCTCGGCCAGGCTGTAGCCATACTCGAAGCCGAGCACCGCCTCTTCCGACAGCATCGAGTTGATGACTTCGTAGCCGGCCTGTGCGGCCGAGAGATTGTTGAGCGGGATGTAGCGGGTCTCGTCGCGCTGGTCGTAGAGCACGGAATGGCGCTGCGAGAAGGTGCCGCGTTCTGAATCCTGGCCGGAGAGCCGGATCGGATTGCCGTCGAGCAGGATGGCGCCGAAGGCCAGCGCCTCGGCCGTCGACCAGTCGATGCCTTCGCCGGAGTCGATCGCCTGGCGGCGGTTTTCGAGGAAGCGGATGATGGTCTTGTGCGCCTCGAAACCTTTCGGCACCTCGGTCAGTTTCTTGCCGATGTCCTTCAGCACCTTGACCGGCACGGCGGTCTTGCCGCGGCGCTGTTCGTCCTGGTTGTCGGCGGTGCGCAAACCAGACCAGGCGCCGTCCAGCCAGTCGGCCTTGTTGGGCTTGTAGTGCTGGCCGACTTCCCATTCGGACTCCAGATGGGCGCGCCAGTCGGCCTTCATCTTGTCGAGTTCGGCCTGGCTGATATGGCCCTCGGCGATCAGCCGGTCGCCATAGATCTGCACCGTCGTCTTGTGGTTGCGGATGTTGGCGTACATGATCGGCTGCGTGAAGGCCGGTTCGTCGCCCTCATTGTGGCCGAAGCGGCGATAGCAGAACATGTCCACCACCACCGGCTTGTGGAACTTCATGCGAAATTCGATCGCCACCTTGGTGGCATGCACCACCGCTTCCGGGTCGTCGCCATTGACGTGGAAGATCGGCGCCTCGATCATCTTGGCGACGTCGGACGGATAGGGCGACGAGCGCGAGAAGCGCGGATTGGTGGTGAAGCCGATCTGGTTGTTGATGATGAAATGCAGCGTGCCGGCGACGCGGTGGCCGCGCAGGCCCGACAGGCCGAGAATTTCCGCGATTACGCCCTGGCCAGCAAAGGCGGCGTCGCCATGCAGAAGCAGCGGCAGCACCTTGGCGCGCTCTTCCAGCGGCACGATCTCCTCGCGGCTGCGGCCGAACAGATAGTCCTGCTTGGCGCGCGCCTTGCCCATCACAACCGGATCGACGATTTCCAGATGCGAAGGATTGGCGGTCAGCGACAGATGCACCTTGTTGCCGTCGAATTCGCGGTCCGACGAGGCGCCGAGATGGTACTTGACGTCGCCCGAGCCCTCGACCTCGTCAGGAGCGGCCGAGCCGCCCTTGAATTCGTGGAAGATGGCGCGATGCGGTTTGGCCATCACCTGGGACAGCACGTTCAGCCGGCCGCGATGCGCCATGCCGAGCACGATCTCCTTCATGCCGAGCTGGCCGCCGCGCTTGATGATCTGCTCCAGCGCCGGGATCAGGCCTTCGCTGCCATCGAGGCCGAAGCGCTTGGTACCCTTGTACTTGACATCGATGAACTGCTCGAAGCCTTCGGCCTCGACCAGCTTCTGCAGGATCGCTTTTTTTCCCGTAGCGGTGAAGGAAATCTCCTTGTCGGCACCCTCGATGCGCGCCTGGATCCAGGCCTTCTCCTCGGGGTCGGAAATGTGCATGAACTCGACACCGAGCGTCGAGCAATAGGTGCGGGTCAGGATCTCCAGCATCTGCCGGATGGTGCCGAATTCGAGGCCGAGCACATTGTCGAGGAAGATCGGCCGGTCGTAGTCGGCTGCGGTGAAACCGTAATTTTCCGGGGACAGCTCGTTATAGTCCTCAAGCGGCTTGGCGATGCCGAGCGGGTCGAGATTGGCGTGCAGATGGCCGCGCATGCGGAAGGCGCGGATCATCATGATGGCGCGCACCGAATCGCGCGTCGCCTGATGCACGTCGGCATCCGACAGCACGATGCCATTGGTGACCGCCTTGTCCTTGACCTTCTTTTCCAGATGCTTCTCGACGATGCCCCAATTGCCGTCCAGCGCCGACACCAGTTCGCCATTGGCTTGCAGCGGCCAGGACGGCTTTGCCCAGGAAGCGCCCTTGGCGTTCTTGCGCACATCGCCGGCGTCGTCCTTCAGCCCGGCGAAGAAGTCCTGCCATTCGGGGTTTACCGACTCTGGATCATCCTCATAGGAGGCGTACAGCGCGTCGATATAGTCGGCATTGCCGCCATACAGGAAAGAGGTGAGCGAAAATTGGTCGTTGGCCTGATCTTGTCTTGCCATTTTTGTCCGCGGAGCCTGGCTCCGTCTCCTTTTCAAAAGCGAATAGTGAGTAGCGAATAGCGAGTAGGGATTTTTCCCGGGTCGCGCCGTTACTCTCTTTTCCCTATTCGCTATTCACTACTCGCTACTCACTTGGCCTTGATCGCCTCGACCAGCGTCGTGCCCAGACGCGCCGGCGATGGCGATACTTTAATGCCGGCCGATTCCATCGCCGCGATCTTGTCTTCCGCGCCGCCCTTGCCGCCGGATATGACCGCGCCCGCATGGCCCATGGTGCGACCGGCCGGCGCGGTGCGCCCGGCGATGAAGCCGGCCATCGGTTTCCTGCGGCCGCGCTTGGCCTCGTCCTTGAGGAACTGCGCGGCGTCTTCCTCGGCCGAACCGCCGATCTCGCCGATCATGATGATCGACTTGGTCTCGTCGTCGGCGAGGAACATTTCGAGCATGTCGATGAACTCGGTGCCTTTGACGGGGTCGCCGCCGATACCGACGGCGGTGGTCTGGCCGAGGCCGACATTGGTGGTCTGGAACACTGCCTCATAGGTAAGCGTTCCCGAGCGCGAAACAACGCCGACCGAGCCCTTGCGGAAGATGTTGCCGGGCATGATACCGATCTTGCATTCGTCGGGGGTGAGCACGCCGGGGCAGTTCGGGCCGATCAGCCGCGAGGTCGAGCGGTCGAGCCGCGCCTTGACCCTAACCATGTCCATCACCGGAATGCCTTCGGTGATGCAGACGATCAGCGGGATCTCGGCTTCGATGCCTTCGAGGATGGCTTCGGCGGCGCCCGCCGGCGGCACATAGACCACCGAGGCATTGGCGCCGGTCTTTTCCTTGCCCTCGGCAACGGAACCGAAGATCGGCAGGTTTTCGCCCTTGGCGCCGGTCCAGGTCTCGCCACCCTTCTTGGGATGGATGCCGCCGACCATCCTGGTGCCGTGATAGGCCAAGGCCTGCTCGGTGTGGAACGTGCCGGTCTTGCCGGTCAGGCCCTGAACCAGCACCTTGGTGTTCTTGTCGATGAGAATGGACATCGGAGCCCTTTTCTAAAAACCGTTGATCGAGGAAGGCGAAACGCGCCGGTAGACGCCGCTCACCATGTCTTGCCAGCTGTCGCTGCCGGCAGGTTTGAAATGCAGTCGCATCCGGTAGGCATCGGCATTGTCGAAAATATAGGTCACGCGCGCTGAGCCACGCGGCGACGACCGCTCCAGGACCAGCTCATCGCCGTTCCACGTTCCTGTGGCCGGCGTGGCCGGCACAAAACCCATGGAGTCGAACTGGTGCATGGTGAAGAGCCTGTTTGGCTGGTCGAAGCCGAACACGCTGTGCGAGCCAAACGAGACCGTGCCGTCGCGGCGCTGGCGATAGCGCTGGACCACGAACAGGCCGCCGAACTGTGGCTCTGTCAGCACGTCGGAAGTCGCCGGTCCGCCATCGGCCCACTGCGTTTCCGCCACCTCTTCCTCGCCGCGCCACGCGCCGACGAGTGCCTGCAGGCGCTGGTGATCGGCCGAGAGCGAGGAGAACGCGTTCATGGTCAGAGCCGCTTCAGGTCGGAGACGGTGAGGTCGCTCTTGGCGTTGCCGGTGTTGAGCGTCGTTGCCGGCTCGAACATCAGCACCACCGGCTCGGCGGTCAGCGAGCGCGGCCGGTGCTCGACGCCCTTCGGCACGACGATGAAATCACCCTCGCCGAGTTCGACCGGACCGTCACGGAAATCGATGGCGATCCTGCCCCGCAGGACGAGGAAGGCTTCGTCCTCATGCTCATGCGCGTGCCAGTCGAAGGTCCCGCCGAACTTGGCGACCTTCGCCTGGCTGTCATTGACGTCGCCGGCGATATGCGGATCGAAGACCTTGGTGATCGTTCGATCCGCCGCCTCGACCAGGTTTATCTTGCGCGGAGGCATTCGCCTTCAGCCCTTCACCGCGGCCACGATCTTCTTGGCTGCGTCGTCGAGATCGTCCGCCGACACCACGTTGAGGCCGCTGTCGTTGATGATCTTCTTGCCGAGTTCGGCATTGGTGCCTTCGAGGCGCACCACCAGCGGCACTTCCAGGCCGACTTCCTTGACCGCGGCAATCACGCCCTCGGCAATGATGTCGCACTTCATGATGCCGCCGAAGATGTTGATCAAGATGCCTTTGACCGCCGGATCCCGAGTGATGATCTTGAACGCCGCCGTCACTTTTTCCTTGGACGCACCGCCGCCGACATCGAGGAAGTTGGCGGGCTCGGCGCCGTAGAGCTTGATGATGTCCATCGTCGCCATCGCGAGGCCGGCGCCATTGACCATGCAGCCGATATTGCCGTCGAGCGCGACATAGGCGAGGTCGTATTTCGACGCCTCGATCTCCTTCTCGTCCTCTTCCGTGGTGTCGCGCAATTCCATCAGTTCGGGGTGGCGAAACAGCGCGTTGTTGTCGAACGACACCTTGGCGTCCAGCACGCGCAGGCGGCCGTTTTTCATCACGATCAGCGGGTTGACCTCGAGCAGGCTCATGTCCTTCTCGACAAAGGCCTTGTAGAGGATCGGGAACAGCGTGCCGGCATCCTTGGCGGCATCGCCGGTGAGGCCCAGCGCTTCCACCAATATGTCGACGTCGATGGTCGTCACGCCGGCCAGCGGATCGATGGCGCGGGTGATGATCTTTTCCGGTGTGTCGTGGGCGACGCCTTCAATGTCCATGCCGCCCTCGGTCGAGACGACGAAAGCGATGCGGCCGACCGAGCGGTCGACCAGGATCGACAGATAAAGCTCGCGATCGATGTCGGCGCCGTCCTCGATATAGAGGCGGTTGACCTGCTTGCCGGCGGGGCCGGTCTGCTTGGTCACCAGCGTGTGGCCGAGCATCTCATTGGCGTTGGCAACGACTTCGGCAACCGACTTAGCCAGCCGCACGCCGCCCTTTGCGTCGGGCGACAGTTCCTTGAACTTCCCCTTGCCGCGGCCGCCGGCATGGATTTGGCTCTTCACCACATAGAGCGGACCGGGAAGCGCTTGTGCCGCGGCTTCCGCTTCGCTTGCCTTGAACACCGGCACGCCTTCGGCCACCGGCGCGCCAAAGCTCTTCAGCAGCGCCTTGCCTTGATATTCATGGATGTTCATCTGGATGGTCTCCGGAGGATTATTTAGAGGCGAGATGCGGGGCGATCTTGACGCAGGCCTCGGTCAGGCCCTGCACCGTCGCCACCGAAGCGTCGAACATCTTCTGCTCGGCCTTGTTGAGGTCGATCTCGATGATGCGCTCGACGCCGCCGGAGCCGATGACAACGGGCACGCCGACATAGGTGCCCTTGACGCCATACTGGCCCGAGAGATGCGCCGCACAAGGCAGCACGCGCTTCTTGTCCTTGAGATAGGATTCGGCCATCGCGATTGCCGAGGCAGCCGGCGCGTAGAAGGCCGAGCCGGTCTTCAAGAGGCCGACGATCTCGGCGCCGCCGTCGCGGGTGCGCTGGACGATCTGGTCGAGCTTTTCCTTCGAGGTCCAGCCCATCTTGATGAGGTCCGGCAACGGAATGCCCGAAACCGTGGAGTAGCGGATCATCGGCACCATGGAATCACCGTGGCCGCCGAGCACGAAGGCGGTGACGTCCTCGACCGAGACCTTGAACTCCTCGGCCAGGAAATAGCGGAAGCGCGCGCTGTCGAGCACGCCGGCCATGCCGACGACATGGGTCTTGGGCAGGCCGGAAAACTTCTGCAGCGCCCAGACCATGGCGTCGAGTGGGTTGGTGATGCAGATGACGAAAGCCTTCGGCGCATATTTCTTCAGCCCGGCGCCGACCTGTTCCATGACCTTGAGGTTGATGCCCAGCAGATCGTCGCGGCTCATACCCGGCTTGCGCGGCACGCCGGCAGTGACAATGCAGACATCGGCGCCCTCGATCCCGGCATAATCATTGACGCCGGTCAGCCGGGAGTCAAAACCGTCGACCGGCGACGACTGCGCGATATCGAGCCCCTTGCCTTGCGGGATGCCCTCGGCAATATCGAACAGCACCACGTCGCCGAGGTCCTTGAGGCCGATCATGTGAGCGAGCGTGCCGCCGATCATGCCGGAGCCGATGAGCGCTATCTTGTTGCGTGCCATGTGAGGAAATTTTCCCTTTGTCTGTGACGACGCCCAAATCCCTGGCGATCTGTTGACGGCGTCGAGGAAGAGGCCGGAATGCTATGATCTCAGCGAGATTTCGCCGCATCCAGTAGCCCCGGTGGAAAATATATTCAATCGATTATTTTCGAGTGAATGATTTCAATCGGTTAGAAAGATCGGGATTTACGTAAACGTCAAAGTTTGTAAGCCAGCTTGGGAGATTTTACACAATGAGCGTGGAATTCAGAAGACTATATCCAGGCCATGACGCCCTTGTGAAGCGCATCGCCGAAGACGTGTTCGACGAACTGGTACGGGCCGACAGACTGTCCGCCTACCTCGCCTCCTCAGGTCATATGATGATTGTGGCACTGGCCGATGGCGTCGTCGTCGGCCAGTGTGCTGCCGTCATCCACCGCCACCTGGACAAGGTCAGCGAACTCTACGTCGACGAGGTCGGCGTCTCACCCGCCTACCAGCGCCATGGCATCGCGCGAAAGATGCTCGACGCGATGTTCGCGCTCGGCCGCGAGCAAAGGTTGCGGCGAAGCCTGTGTTGGAACCGAGCCGGACAATGTTCCATCGCGCGGGCTTTATGAAAAACGCAGGGAGGAGCATGGGCAGGCGGAGGCGTTTGTAATGTATGCGTATGAGCTTTAGGCGTCGGCGGGACAGCGCCCCCCTCTGCCTTGCCAGGCATCTCCCCCACGAGGGGGGAGATCGGACGTCACGCGACCTTTCGCCAATCTCCAATGGCCGCAGGAATGAGCGGAGCGCCGAAACCGCCAATCTCCCCCCGTGTGGGGGAGATGTCCGGCAGGACAGAGGGGGGCGCGAAGGATCACTACATAATGACCTCTTCGAACCCTCAGACCTGCACTTCCGCCTTCGCCTTTTGCCGTTCCGCCCAGTCCTCCAGCCAGTCGCGGCTTTGCATCTCGATCAGCCGCGAGGCCGTGCGCTCGAATTCGAACACCTCGTTGCCGCGCCTGGCCGTATAGAGCTCAGGGGGCGAGGCATCGGCGCTTACCACCAACCGCGTGTGATGATCGTAGAGCGTGTCTATCAGGAGGATGAAGCGCTTGGCCTCGTTGCGCTTGCCTTCGCCCAGCACCGGCACGTGATCGATGAAGACGGTCGAGAAGCGGCCGGCAATGGCCAGAAAATCGCGCGCGCCGAGCGGCTTTTCGCAGAGGTCGGCGAAGGAAAACCGCGCCGCATTGCCGGCAGCAGCCGGTATTCTCACCTGCCGCCCCTTGAGCGTCAGCGCGGTCTCGGCCGTTGCCGCCCCATGCGTCATCGCCTGCCAGGCTTCGTCGAGCATACGATCGGCTTCCGCATCCGCCGGCGTGACATAGACAGGCGTGCGGGCGAGCTTTTCCAGCCGGTAGTCCTTGTCGGCATCGAGCGTCAGCACATGGGCGTGGCGCTCGAGAATGCTGATGAAGGGCAGGAAGAGTTGGCGGTTCAGCCCGTCGCGATAAAGATCCTGCGGCGCGACATTCGAGGTGGCGACCAGAACCACGCCGTTGGCGAACAGCGCCGAAAACAGCCGCGACAGGACCATCGCATCGGCAATGTCGGTGACTGAAAACTCATCGAAGCACAGCACCCAGGCCTGTTCGGCAAGCTGAAGCGCGACCGGCGGGATCGGGTCGTCCTCCTTGACGTCGCCGTTCTTGCGTGCCTGCCGGTGCTTCTGGATGCGGTCCTGCACATCGGCCATGAAGTCGTTGAAATGAACGCGGCGCTTGCGCCTGACCGGCAACAGCTCGAAGAACATATCCATCAGCATGGTCTTGCCGCGACCGACGCCGCCATGGATGTAGAGGCCCTTGACGGCCTCGCGCGTCTCGCGCTTGCGGGCAAACAGCCAACCGAGCGCGCTCGACTTGTGCGCCAGCCGCTTGACCGAG
This sequence comes from Mesorhizobium sp. M0514, assembly GCF_040321145.1. Lineage (NCBI taxonomy): Bacteria > Pseudomonadati > Pseudomonadota > Alphaproteobacteria > Hyphomicrobiales > Phyllobacteriaceae > Mesorhizobium > Mesorhizobium sp. M0514. The sequence goes on along the minus strand of NZ_JAMYQZ010000023.1, from coordinate 15,749 downwards.
ATCTCGTCGGTCAGCCGGTCGAGCGCGGCGGCGATGCGCTCCTGCGCAGGATCGCGCTCAATGGCGCCGGTTGCGACCAGATGGTCGTAGCGCTGCCTGACGGTCGCATGGGTCTGGAGGCCGTCACGCAGATGCATCGGTCACGTCGCTGTCTAGGGATAGGCAGCCTATCTTGTAAGCGATATCGGCAAGCCGTTGGTAGTCTGGCCGTCGAATTTCGAACCGCCCGAGGAATAGAGCCGCGCCAGCGTGCCGCCATTCTCGTCATAGAGCGTCAGCTGCTTGCCGGCGACGTTCCACGATTTGATGCCGTCGATGGGCGGCGGGCAATGCAGCGGCCCGGCGCGGAAGCCGGCGCCGAATTTGGTCTGCGGCGTCGCCACCTTGCAGCTCTGTCCGGACACGCTGGCGTTCCAAACGCCGGCAACGCTCGCAGCGGTAAGGTCGGAGGCTCCGGCCGGCGCCGATCCGTCCGGCGGCAGCGAGGCGACCTGCGCGCCTGCCGGCGCGGTCGGGAATTGCGATGGGTCGGTGGTGCCCGGCGCTGCCGGGGGCGGCAGTTGGCTTCCGCTCACCGTGCCGGCGGGCGCGGGCTGCAGCGGGGCGGGCTGCTGGTCATCCATCGATGAAAAACGCGAGGTCGAACAGCCGCTCGCAACGAGCGCTGCCAGCGATACGGCCATCAGCCCGCTTCTCGAAAAAATCATTCCAACCTCCGTCGGATCCGGCTGGGGGGAAGCCGTCCGCACAATCTCACCCCTCACCAAGATGGAGAAGGTGGCGAAATTTCAACCCGATATGGTTAAAATAGGGTTTGCACCACGAATTGTTGTAAATTTGTCGCAAAAGGGCTGGCGGACGAAAGGCATGTCTTCGCTCTAGCGCGGTTCCAACCGGTACATCGGTTGCGAAAGCGGCACCGGAGCCCGCGGCAGGTCGGCGCATCGGCGGTCGAGCGCAAATGCCGGCGCAAAACTGACTGAAGCGCTTGAGGCGCAAGGCCTGGGTGAGCGGTTTCGCGCCTTGCGTCCGGGCGAGCTTTGGGACGTTCCCGAGATCGAGCGCGGCTGAAGTCTGCATTCGGCCGTTTACGGCACTGCCGTTTTAGCCGATGGTCTATCGCAACAGGGGGAACAGATGAAATCAATCTTGGCAGTTTTGATCGCGCTGGTAATTTCGACGCCGGCCGCTTTCGCGGGTGAAATCACCGATCGCGCCGCTGAAGCCGAAAAGGCACTGCAGGCGGGTGATGGCGCCGGCGCGCTGGACAAATTCCGCAGCGCCGAGGACGCTCTGTGGCAAGCGATGCCGCTTGGCGTGCAAAATGTGAAGCATATCATGTCGGCCAGCGGGTTCGGCGCCTACGCCGAGCGCCCGAACCATGTCTACAAGCCGGGCGAAGAGATTGTGCTTTATATGGAACCGGTCGGTTACGGCTACGGCTCGGATGGGCTCGGCAACAACCAGATCGCGCTTTACGTTGACCTTACCGTGCTTTCCCAGTCGGGCGAGAAGCTGGGAACCGTCGAAAAGCTTGGCCGGGTCCAGCTCGCCTCGCGCTCGCATAACCGAGAGATGTTCTTCAAATTGAACGTCTCCCTGGATGGCGTTCCCCCCGGCAAATACCGCGCGGATTTCCTCATGCATGACGAGAACTCGCAAAAGATGGCGCCTTTCACGACCGACTTCGAGATTGCCGAATAGCGCGCCCAGTCGGAGAGAGCCTCACGGCAAGAGGGGAACCAGAGCGCGGCAGATGCGTTCTTAAGCCGCTGCAGTCAATTTGCGAGGCATTGTCCATGATCAAATGGATCATCATTCTTCTCATCGTTGCTGCCGCCGCCAGCCTGCTCGGCATGCCGGCGCTGGCCGGTGCCGCCGCCACCGGCGCGCGCGTGCTGATCGGCATCGTTCTCGTCATCTTCCTGCTGATCGTGCTCGGCGTTTTCGCGGTAACCTAAACGCAGCCCACACTGGTAATTCCCGCCCGTTTCCGCCATATAGCGGCGAAACGTACAGGAATTACCTCAGATCATGGCAGGCACTGCCCCCTTCGCCAAGATGAACGGCATCGGCAACGAAATCATCGTCGCCGACATGCGTGGCCGTGCCGATAGGGTCACGGCGGCGTCGGCTGTCGCGCTGAACGCCGATGCGGCGACCAGGTTCGACCAGATCATGGCGATCCACGATTCGCGCACGCCGGGCACCGCCTTTTACATCGACATTTTGAATTCCGACGGCTCGGGCGCGCAGGCCTGCGGCAACGGCATGCGCTGTGTCGTCCAGGCGCTGGCCGCCGAAACCGGCCAGAAGACTTTCATCTTCGAGACCCGCGCCGGCATCCTCAACGCCGTCGAACATGCCGACGGCACCATCTCGGTCGACATGGGCACGCCGCGCTTCGGCTGGCAGGACATTCCGCTGGCGGAGGAATTCCGCGACACCCGCATGATCGAGTTGCAGATCGGCCCCATCGACGCGCCGGTGCTGCATTCGCCTTCGGCTCTCTCGATGGGCAACCCGCACGCCATCTTCTGGGTCGACAACGATGTCTGGTCCTACGAGCTCGAGCGTTTCGGGCCGCTGCTCGAAAACCATCCGATCTTCCCCGAACGCGCCAACATCACCATCGCCCAGGTAACGTCGCCGGAGACGATGATCATCCGCACCTGGGAGCGCGGCGCCGGCCTGACCAAGGCTTGCGGCTCGGCCGCTTGCGCTTCCGTCGTCGCCGCTGCCCGCACCCGGCGCACCGGCCGCAGCGTTACGCTGATGACGCCCGGCGGCGGCTCGCTGCATGTGGAATGGCGCGACGACGGCCACGTCATCCTGACCGGCGCTGCCGAATGGGAGTTTTCCGGCAATTTCGATCCGTCGACCGGCACCTGGGCCCGCGACACCGAAAGCGCGGCCTGATGTCTGCACTTGCCGATACCAAAGGCCCCAACTCCCAAGGCATAGACGTCGTCACCTTCGGCTGCCGTCTCAACACCTATGAATCCGAGGTGATGCGCCGCGAGGCCGAAAGCGCAGGTCTCGGCGCGCTCAAAGGCGGCGCGATCATCTTCAACACCTGCGCCGTCACTTCGGAAGCGGTGCGCCAGGCCAGGCAGTCGATCCGCAAAGCCCGCCGCGAAAACCCGGCGGCGCGCATCATCGTCACCGGCTGCGCCGCGCAAACCGAACCGCAGAATTTTGCCGCCATGGACGAGGTCGACCTCGTGCTTGGCAACGAAGAGAAGCTGAAGGCCAACTCCTACCGCGCGCTGCCGGATTTCGGCGTCAACGACAGCGAGAAGGCGCGCGTCAACGACATTTTCTCGGTGCGCGAGACTGCCGGTCATATGGTGGACGCCATCGAGGGCCGGGCGCGCGCTTTCGTGCAGGTGCAGAATGGCTGCGACCACCGCTGCACCTTCTGCATCATCCCCTACGGCCGCGGCAATTCGCGCTCGGTGCCGATGGGCGCGGTTGTCGAGCAGGTCAAGCGTCTCGCCGGCAACGGCTATGCCGAGATCGTGCTGACCGGCGTCGACATGACCTCTTTCGGCGCCGACCTGCCGGGCGCGCCGAAGCTGGGAAAACTGGTGAAGACCATCCTGAAGCAGGTGCCTGATGTGAAGCGGCTGCGGCTGTCCTCCATCGATTCGATCGAAGCCGACGACGATCTGCTGGACGCCATCGCGACCGAGCCCAGGCTGATGCCGCATCTGCATCTGTCGCTGCAGTCGGGCGACGACATGATCTTGAAGCGCATGAAGCGCAGGCATTTGCGTGACCAGTCGATCCGCTTCTGCGAAGATGTGCGCAAATTGCGCCCGGCAATCGTCTTCGGCGCCGACATCATCGCCGGCTTTCCGACCGAGACCGAGGAAATGTTTCAGAATTCGATAAAGATCGTCGAGGAATGTGGGCTGACGCACCTGCATGTCTTCCCGTTTTCGCCGCGCGAAGGCACGCCCGCCGCGCGCATGCCGCAGGTCCGCCGCGAATTGGTCAAGCAGCGCGCGGCCCAGCTGCGCGCCGCTGGTGAGGCTGCGTATCGCCGCCATCTGTCGTCGCTCCCGGGAACGCGCCAGTCGATCCTGGTCGAGCGCGACGGCCTCGGCCGCACCGAAGGGTTCACGCTTGCCGCGCTAGGCACAGGCGCGCCGGGCGAGATCGTCGAGGCAGACATCACCGGCCATGATGGGGCGCGCCTGATAGCCTCGCCCCTCACTGCCCGCGCCGCCTGAGACGATTGAAGCATGGCCGGTTTTTTCAAGAACATATTTTCGTTCGGCAAGAAGGAAGGCGTCGAGGAGCGCATCGACGAAACCGCTCCCCTGCCGCCGATCAAATGGGATGCGCTTGAGGCGCTGAAGCCGGCGGCCGAGCAGATCGTTCCGGAGTTCTTGAAGCGCGAGGAGCCCGAGCCGCCGACGCCCCACCCTCCCCTCGATGGGGAGGGTCGCCACGAAGTGGCGGAGAGGGGTGAGAGCGCCGACGCCGGCGCCACTCACCACCAAGCTTCGCTTGGGGCCTCCCCCATCGAGGGGGAGGTAAAGCCTGCGCCGCAGTCGGCGCCAGAAGAACCGAAGCCCGAACCCGCGCCGACCATCCCGCCCGCGCCGGAACCGGTCGTCCCATCCGAGCCGGAACCGTTGCCGGAGCCCGCGCCGGAAGAAGCCCCCGAACCTGAGACGCCTGCCGAGCCGCCGGAGCCCGAGGAAGTTCCCGCGCCGCCGGCTGTTCCGAAGCCCGCGCCCGAACCGCAGCCGCAAGAAGTTCCGGCCGCACCGGCCAAGCCGGAGGTTGAACCAGCGCGCCCGGAGAGGCAGCCGGAACCGGCCCCCGTTGAAGTACCAACGCCTGCCGAGGAGCCGGCCGAAGCACCAGCGCCGATCGAAGTGCCGCAACCGTCCGCGCCTCCCGCACAGCCTACCTCAGAGGTCAGCGCCGCCCCGCCTGCCGGCACCTTCTCCCCGTATAGCCACGGGGAGAAGGACGAGGCGCCCCACCCTCCCCTCGATGGGGAGGGTCGACGCGAAGCGGCGGGGTGGGGTGATGGGGCCGACGCCAGCGCAAATCACCCCCACCCCCAGCCTTCGCTTGGGACCTCCCCCATCAAGGGGGAGGTAAAGCGCACGTCGGTTGAAGCTGTACCCGCGCCGGTCGAAGCCAAGACCATCGTTGCCGAGCTAGCGCCCGCGCCGGCCCCGCAACCTTCGCCACAGTCAAAACCAGCTCCCGGCAAAGTCACCGTCACCAAAAAGGTCGAGCAGAAAGCCGAGCCGCAAAAGGCGCCCGAACTGGCGCCGCGACGCTCCTGGTTCCAGCGCATGCGCGACGGGCTTGCCCGCTCCTCGAAAGAACTCACCGGCAACATTGCCGGCGTTTTCACCAAGCGAAAGCTCGACGAAGAGACGCTACAGGACCTCGAAGACGTGCTGATCCGCGCCGATCTCGGCATGGAAACAGCCTTGCGCGTCACCGATGCGCTCGCCGCCAGCCGCTATGGCAAGGATGTCTCCGACGCGGATGTCCGCACCATCATGGCGGCCGCGGTGGAGAAGGTGCTGGCCCATGTCGCCAAGCCGCTGGAGCTCGACCTCTCGCACAAGCCGCATGTCATTCTGGTGGTCGGCGTCAACGGCACCGGCAAGACCACGACCATCGGCAAGCTCGCCGCCAAACTGACCGATGGTGGCCTGTCGGTGATGCTGGCCGCCGGCGATACCTTTCGCGCTGCAGCCATCGAGCAGCTGAAGATCTGGGGCGAGAGGACGAAGTCTCCGGTCATCGCCTCGAAGATCGGCGCGGATGCCGCCGGCCTCGCCTACGACGCTTTCGAACGCGCCAAGGAGGCCGGCTCCGACGTACTGATCATCGACACCGCCGGCCGGCTGCAAAACAAGACCGAACTGATGGCGGAGCTGGAAAAGATCGTGCGCGTGCTGGGCAAGCTCGATCCGGAAGCGCCGCATACCGTGCTGCAGACGGTCGACGCCACCACCGGCCAGAATGCGCTCAACCAGGTCGAGATCTTCCGCAATGTCGCCGGCGTCAACGGCCTGGTGATGACCAAGCTGGACGGCACGGCGCGCGGCGGTATTCTGGTCGCGATCGCGGCAAAGCACAAACTGCCGGTCTACTTCATCGGCGTCGGCGAACAGGTCGACGACCTCGAACCATTCTCGGCCGGCGAATTCGCCAGGGCGATCGCCGGCGTAGCGTAACAGGCAATGATCCCGAAGAGCTGACGGCTTTTTGGACAAGATCATGCGTCAGAAGGAAGTCATGAACCCACCCATCCTCGAACGCGACCCGTCCGACCCGCGAAAGAAGAAAGAAAGCGTCAATCCGCTGCTCAAGCTGGTGCTGGAACTCGGGCCGCTGATGGTGTTCTTCTTCGCCAATGCACGCGGCGCCTGGCTGGTGCAGAAATTTCCTGTCCTGGCCGAATTCGGCGGGCCGATCTTCGTCGCCACCGGCCTTTTCATGGCGGCGACGGCGATCGCGCTGATCGCCTCCTGGCTGCTGCTGCGCACCTTGCCGATCATGCCGATGGTCTCGGGCGTCGTCGTCTTCATCTTCGGCGCGCTGACGCTCTATCTGCAGGACGACGTGTTCATCAAGATGAAGCCGACCATCGTCAACACCCTGTTCGGCGGCGTGCTGCTCGGCGGTCTGTATTTCGGCCGATCGCTGCTCGGCTATGTCTTCGATTCGGCCTTTCGCCTCGATGCCGAAGGCTGGCGCAAGCTGACTTTCCGCTGGGGCCTGTTCTTCCTGTTCCTGGCTCTTGCCAATGAAGTGGTGTGGCGGAATTTTTCCACCGACTTCTGGGTTACCTTCAAGGTCTGGGGCATCATGCCGATCACCCTGTTGTTCACCTTCAGCCAGATGCCGCTGATCCTGCACCATTCGATCGAGGATAAGGCCGAGAAGGTGGAAGAAGCCGGCAAGTAGAGCAATTCCAGGCAAAGTGTGAAGCCGTCCGGAATTGCGTCTGAATAAACGGAGACGGCCATGGAATTCGTCACCACGCGCGATGAACTGAGGACGATCTACAAGACGCCGCGGCCGACCGACACCTCGATGCGCAAGGAACTCAGGGCGCTCGACGGCCACTGCCGCTCTTTCATCGGCAAGAGCCCTTTCGTGCTGATCGGTTCTTCCGACGGCGCCGGCAATGCCGACGTGACGCCGAAAGGCGACAGACCGGGCTTTGCCCTTGTCCTCGACGACAGGACCATCGCCATTCCCGACCGGCCCGGCAACAACCGGCTGGACACGCTGGAAAACATCCTGCTCAACCCTTCGGTCGGGCTGCTTTTTCTCATCCCCGGCATGAACGAGACGCTGCGCATCAATGGCGACGCCCGCATAACCGTCGATGCCGGTTTGCGCGAGCGCCTCACCGTCGACGGCAAGCAACCGCAAAGCGTCGTCGTGGTGAGCGTCAAGGCCGCCTACATGCACTGCGCCAAGGCCTTCATGCGCTCCGAATTGTGGAAGCCGGACAGCTGGCACGACCGCGCGACATTGCCGACGCTGGGTCAGATCCTGTCCGATCAGATCGCGCATACCGAAACTGCCGACGATTTCGACCGCTCGCTGGACGAGGCCTACAGCAAGACCCTCTGGTAGATTTCGGGTACGATTCGCCATTGCCGGTTTCCCTAGCCTTGGTTCCCCGTGATCGAACTCCTCGCCATCTCCGGCAGCCTGCGCGCCGCCTCGACCAATTCGGCGCTGCTGGCGGCGCTGTCCGCGAACGCGCCTTCGGATTGCCGCGTAACTGTCTATGACGGGCTCGGCCTGCTGCCGATCTTCAACCCGGATGACGAAGGCGAGCGCACACCGGCCGAGGCCACGCGGCTGATCGAGGCCGTCACCGGCGCCGACGGCATCATCGTCTCCTGCCCCGAATATGCCCATGGCGTGCCGGGCGGCATGAAAAACGCGCTCGACTGGCTGGTCTCACGCGACGCCGCAGTCGGCAAGCCCGCCATGCTGGCCCACGCCTCCGCGCGCTCGCTCTATGCCCGCGCCGCGCTGGCCGAGATCATGCGCACCATGTCGTTCGCGCTTTGTGAGGACGCAGTGCTGGAGATCGCCTTGCTCGGCAAGAAACCGCCGGAGATGGAAGCGATCCTGGTAGAGGACGAGAACCTGCGGGCCATGCGCGAAGCGGTGCAGGTTTTCGCGAGTTTTATACGCGCAAACGTTGCCTCGTCATCCTAGGGCGGAGCAAGGAGCGAAGCGACGCGGCGCAGACCCTAGGATGACGAACGAAAGGGTGCGGCGCACCCCAACGTGCCGCTGTGCTACCCCTTCCGCAACGTCTCGACATCAGTCTTGCCGACATACCAGTCACGCGCATTGACCTCTTCGAACACCACCCAGACGTCGTCATTGCTAAGCCCGGTGGCGTCCATGATGGCCGCCGTGACCTTTTTGGCGATGTCGGCCTTCTTGCCAGCGGGATCAGCGGCGATCACTTCCTTGACGATGCGGATGTTGACGAATGGCATGACGTCCTCCCCTTGAATTGTGTCTGATACCGCCGCCGCTGGGCGGCTTCGAAATCCGCTCCGGCGAACCACTTGGCGGCGGTTCCGGCGGCCGCCGCGCAACAGGCGCCGCGGACATGCGCAGAAACGCCATCAAGGGCCGCCAGAGAAGCGTTTCCAGCAGCCTCAATACGTCTTCGCCCCGTTCACCATCAGCCGCACCATGTAGAGCGACGTGGTGCCGGCGATGTAGAGGCAGTTCAGCTTGTTGCCGCCGAACACGCAATTGGCGGTCACTTCCGGCACCTTGACCTTGCCGATCAGCGTGCCGTCGGGATCGTAGCAATGGATGCCGTCGGCGGCACTGGTCCAGATGCGGCCGGCCTCGTCGAGCCGGAAGCCGTCGAATAGGCCGGCCGTGCAGTCAGCGAACACCTTCCCGCCCGAGACCTTCTTGCCGTGCTTGCCGACGTTGAAGACCCGCATATGCGCGGGGTTCTGCGCGCCATGGGTGCGGCCGGTGTCGACGACATAGAGCTGGCTTTCATCCAGTGAAAAGGCAAGCCCGTTCGGCCGGACCATGTCGGTGATGACGGCCTCGACCTCGCCCGTATCCGGATCGACCCGGTAGACATTGCAAGCGCCGATCTCGCTTTCGGCCTTGTCGCCCTCATAGTCGGTGTCGATGCCGTAGCTCGGATCGGTGAACCAGATCGAGCCGTCGGATTTCACGACCGCGTCATTGGGCGAATTCAGCCGCTTGCCTTTCCATTCGGCCGCGATGGTGGTGACGGAACCGTCATGCTCGGTGCGGCTGACGCGGCGGCCGGAATGTTCGCACGTCACCAGTCGGCCCTGGCGGTCGACGGTGTTGCCGTTGGAATTGCCGGAGGGCTGACGAAAGACGCTCACATTGCCGTCGGTCTCGTCATAGCGCAGCATCCGGTTGTTGGGGATGTCGGACCAGACGACATAGCGGCCGGCGGCGAACCAGGCCGGCCCTTCCGCCCACTGACATCCGGTAAACAGCTTTTCCACCTGGGCGTTGCCGTTGAACAGCCGCGCGAAACGCGGATCGTGAATTTCGTAATAGTCTGCGGTCGCCATGCATTTCCTCCGGGCATCACGTGACGCGCGGATCAAGCCAGCCTGCGGGCGCGATGGCAAGGTGGCGCAGGCGCAATTGTAAGACAAAAGGTGCCCGGCCGGCATGGCCCGCCAGCCTGTCCGGCCGTTTATGGTGCTGTAGCGCTGTATTAACCCGCTATGCGCCCTGTGCAATGGTGCATTGCAACATCTTCTTTTTGCATCGCACCATTCCTATGTCATGGTGCGAACGACCAAGGGAGGAACAATTCACCGCTGATACGCGGTACGAAAGGACCCTTGCTATGGCTTTTGACAACCTCTTCTCCCGCGCGCGCACCTCGATGGCCAAGCGCCGCCACTACAACCGCCTCGTCGCGGAAATCGAAAACCTGACGAGCCGCGATCTGGCCGACCTGCGCGCCGACCGCTCGGAAATGCTCTACCAGGTCCACAAGCAGATCTACGGCTGAGCTTTCGGACGTCAGCGGGGCACCGCCCCCTCACCCGGATTGCCAAACCGAATTGCATGAGCAATTCGGACAATCCGACCTCTCCCCTCGGGGAGAGGAGCTAGCCTGTGCCGATGCTTCCCTCTTCTCCCCCGCGGGGATAAGGTGGCCGCGTAGCGGCCGGATGAGGGGCATGGCGCCAACGTCAGCCCGGTACCGCGAGCGCTTTTTCAATCTGCGGCAACAGAACATCCCTCGCCGACTCCCCGGTCAGCGGCCCGACATGCTTGTAGGCAATCTTGCCGTCCTTGCCGATGACGAACGTTTCCGGCACGCCGTAGACGCCCCAGTCGATGGCCGTGCGGCCAGCCTCGTCGACACCTATCGCCTGGAATGGATTGCCGAGATCACCAAGGAACCGGCGCGCGTTTTGCGCTTGGTCCTTGTAGTTTAGCGCGGCCATGACGAAGCGCTTGTCCTGCGACAGCGCCAAGAGCACCGGATGCTCTTCCCGGCACGGCGCGCACCACGATGCAAAGACGTTGACCAGCGTTACCTTGCCGGCGAAGGCTTTCGAATCCAGCCCGGGCAGGTTTGACCCTTCCAGCGCCGGCAGGTTGGTCTGCGGCGCCGGCAGGCCGATCAGCGCCGACGGCACTGCCGCCTCATCGCGTCCCGACAAAAGCTGCGACAGGAACAATCCGGCGAGGCCGAGAAAAACCAGCAGCGGCAACAGCACGATCAGGCGGCGGCGCGGCGACGCCGGCGTTTCGCTTTCCGTGCTCATGGCTTGCTGGCCCCAGTGCTGGCCCCAGTGCTGGCCCCAGTACCGGCTTTGTCCGAGCGACGCCGCACGCCGGCCGCTTCGAGGTCTGCCAATTCGCGCTTGCGGGTCCGCTGGTCGAGCAGGATCCAGCCGATCAGCCCGGCCAGCACGATCACCGTGATGCCATAGGCGGCCGCGACATAGAGTGCGTGTGCACTCATGCGCTTCGCTCCCCTTCCACCGTCACTTCGTCGTGCTCGATCATGGCCTTCCCATAGCTTTGCGGCTTTCTTAGCTTTGCGGCTGGGGCTTCGCAATTGATCGTCGCGCCGCAGCGGTCATATCAATCCGTTCCATGCCGCAGCGCCAGTGCTGCCGCCACCGGACCCAGCACGGCAAGAAACAGCGTCAGCGCGGCAAGAATGAGGAAGGGCTGCAGGAACGGATCAGGATCGGCCACCGCGCCGTAGCTCGCCGACACCCCGAAGATCAGCACCGGGATCGTCAGCGGCAGCACCAGCACCGAGATCAGCAGCCCGCCACGCGGCAGCGCCACCGCCACCGCCGCCCCGACCGCGCCGATGAAAGTGATCGCCGGCGTGCCGGCCAGCAGCGTGAGCGCGGTGGCGCCGATGCTGAGCGGCTCCATGTTCATGAACAGGCTCAGCAGAGGTGCCGCAACAACCAGCGGCAGAACGCTGCCCGCCCAATGCGCCAGGCACTTCACCAGCACCGTCAACGCCAGCATGTGGCGGTCATTGCCCAGCACCAGAAGATCGAGCGACCCGTCTTCGCGATCGGCCTGAAACAGCCGGTCGAGGCCGAGCAGGCAGGCGAGCAGAGCGCCGATCCAAAGGATCGCCGGACCGATGCGGGCGAGCAGCTTCAGGTCCGGTCCGACACCGAAGGGGATGGTGGCGATGACGGCGAGGAAGAAGATGACGCCGGTGAGCGCTCCGCCGCCGGCGCGGATTGAGAGACGGACGTCGCGCAGGAAGAGGGCTAGCATTGCCAAGCCGCGCCTGCGGTTTGATCGCCATCTTGCCGAAGGTGGCGTTCCTTCACACCCCCCTCTGTCCTCCCGGACATCTCCCCCGCAAGGGGGGAGATTGGCAGCTCCACTGCTGACGCCTCTTTTTCAATGCCGGTGATTGGCGAAAGCCGGCATGACATCTGATCTCCCCCCCTGCGGGGGAGATGCCCGGCAGGGCAGAGGGGGGTGGGCGGGAATGCCGGCATCACCCTGTTGCTCCCATCCTCAATGCCTGTGCTCCATCCAATCCCAGCGGCAGGTGCGTCGCCGCGACAATAATCCCGCCCTCCGCGCAATGCCTCGTCATCAGCCCCGCAAACCGCGCATCCGAAGCCTTGTCCAGCCCGGCCGTCGGCTCATCCAGCAGCCACAGCGGCTTATGACTGACCAGCAATTTCGCAATTGCCGCGCGCCGCCTTTGCCCGGTCGACAGATAGCCGAAAGGCAGGTGGCCGATGCCGCCGAGACCAACCGTCTCCAGCGCCTCTTCGACACCCGACTGCCCATCGCCGTTGAAATCGCGCCAGAAGCGCAGATTCTCCGCCACGCTGAGCGCCGTCTTCATTGCATTGAGGTGGCCGAGATAGTGGACCGCCGAAGCGATCGTCGGAAACGTCTCGCCGCCGCCCTCGATGCGCACGTCGCCTTGCGCCTTCGGCAGCAGCCCGGCGATGACCCTGAGCAGCGTCGATTTGCCCGAACCGTTCGGCCCGGTGACGACCAGCACCTGGCCCTTGTCGAGCGCAAAACCGATGCCGGAAAAGACCGTCTCGCCGCCGCGTTCGCCGCCCAGATTTTCGGCAATCAGCCGCATGCCTGCCCGTCCCGAAAACTTTACCGCGCGATAGCTGCCGCATCGCACAAATTTGCTCCGCAACTGTCTAGAACTATTCCAGAAAATTCTCTATATGCGGGACATCCGTGCCAGCGGTCGGCACGGGAACAGAATTTGCGCCGAACCAGCGCACGCGCCGCCTTGAACGGCTCGGGTTGGCTGGGAACGGACAGCGGAAATGGCCGTACCCGCACCTTTGCGCGTGATTGCATGCCCATCGGCGTCCGTTCCCTTTCAGGCTGAACAGACAAGGACGGACCGCACGTGTCAAAATCCCTCGACAGTTTCAATTGCCGCCGCACCCTCACCGTGGGTGGCGCGGACTATGTCTATTACAATCTGGTCGAGGCCGAGAGGAACGGCCTCACCGGCATTGCCCATCTGCCTTATTCGATGAAGGTGCTGCTGGAAAACCTTTTGCGCAATGAAGACGGCCGCTCCGTCACCAAGGACTCTATCCAGGCTGTGGCCGGCTGGCTGACGGACAAGGGCACCGCCGGCGTCGAGATCGCCTATCGCCCGGCGCGTGTCCTGATGCAGGATTTCACCGGCGTCCCGGCGGTGGTCGACCTTGCCGCCATGCGCGACGGCCTCAAGGCGCTCGGCGGGGATCCGCAGAAGATCAATCCGCTGGTGCCGGTCGACCTCGTCATCGACCACTCCGTCATCGTCGACGAATTCGGCACGCCACTGGCCTTTGCCAGGAATGTCGAGCTCGAATATGAGCGCAACGAAGAGCGCTATAAATTCCTGAAATGGGGCCAGCAGGCGTTCCGCAATTTTCGCGTCGTGCCGCCCGGCACCGGCATCTGCCATCAGGTCAACCTCGAATATCTCGGTCAGGTCGTCTGGACCAACACGGAAGACGGCGAAACGACCGCCTATCCCGACACCTGCGTCGGCACCGATTCGCACACCACCATGATCAATGGCCTTGGCGTGCTCGGCTGGGGCGTCGGCGGTATCGAGGCCGAGGCGGCGATGCTCGGCCAGCCGGTTTCCATGCTGTTGCCCGAAGTCATCGGCTTCCGCCTTACCGGCAAACTCAGGGAAGGCATCACCGCCACTGACCTGGTGCTGACCGTCACCCAGATGCTGCGCAAGAAGGGCGTCGTCGGCAAGTTCGTCGAGTTCTTCGGCCCGGGCCTGTCCAACATGACGCTGGCCGACCGCGCCACCATCGGCAACATGGCGCCCGAATATGGCGCCACCTGCGGCTTCTTCCCGGTCGACGGCGAGACCATCCGCTACCTCACAATGTCGGGCCGCGAGGAAAGCCGCATCGCCCTTGTCGAGGCCTATTCCAAGGCGCAAGGCATGTGGCGTGACGCCGGCTCGGCCGACCCTGTCTTCACTGACCTGCTCGAACTCGAGCTCGACAGCGTCGTGCCGTCGATGGCAGGTCCCAAGCGCCCCGAAGGCCGCGTTCCGCTCGAAGGCATTCCGGCCGGCTTCGCAAAGGCGATGGAAACCGAGTACAAGAAGGCTGCCGAAATCCACAAGCGCTATGCCGTCGAAGGCACCGACCATGATCTCGGTCATGGCGATGTCGTCATTGCCGCCATCACGTCCTGCACCAACACCTCCAACCCGAGCGTGCTGATCGGCGCCGGCCTCTTGGCGCGCAACGCCAACCGGCTCGGCCTCAAGCAGAAGCCGTGGGTGAAGACCTCGCTGGCGCCGGGCAGCCAGGTGGTCGCCGAATATCTGGAAAAGTCCGGCCTGCAGAAGGAGCTCGACCAGATCGGCTTCAACCTGGTTGGTTTCGGCTGCACCACCTGCATCGGCAATTCGGGCCCGTTGCCAGCGCCGATCTCCAAGACCATCAACGATAAGGGCCTGATCGCCGCCGCGGTGCTCTCCGGCAACCGCAATTTCGAAGGCCGCGTTTCGCCTGACGTGCAGGCGAACTATCTGGCGTCGCCGCCGCTGGTGGTAGCCCATGCTTTGGCCGGCACCGTCACCAAGGACCTGACCACCGAGCCACTCGGCGAAGGCCGTGACGGCAAGCCGGTCTATCTCAGGGATATCTGGCCGAGTTCGGCCGAGATCCAGGAGTTCATCGAGAAGAACGTCACACGTGAGCTGTTCGCCCGCAAATATGCCGACGTCTTCAAGGGCGACGAATACTGGCAGAACGTCAAGGCGCCGGAAGGCCAGACCTATGCCTGGGACGACAACTCGACCTATGTGCAGAACCCGCCCTATTTCGCCGGCATGACCTCCGGTTTCGGCAAGATCGGCGACATCAAGGGCGCGCGCGTGCTCGGCCTGTTCGGCGACAAGATCACCACCGATCACATCTCACCGGCGGGTTCGATCAAGGCCGCTTCCCCGGCCGGCAAATACCTCACCGACCATGGCGTCGGCGTTGCCGACTTCAACCAGTACGGCACAAGGCGCGGCAACCATGAGGTGATGATGCGCGGCACCTTCGCCAACATCCGCATCCGCAACCATATGCTGGGCGAGAACGGCCGCGAGGGCGGCTACACCATCCACTACCCGTCGAAGGAAGAGGAATCGATCTACGACGCGGCGATGAGGTACAAAAAGGAAGGCGTGCCGCTGGTCATCTTCGCCGGCGTCGAATACGGCAACGGCTCCTCCCGCGACTGGGCAGCTAAAGGAACGAATCTCCTCGGTGTCCGTGCCGTCATCGCCCAGTCCTTCGAGCGCATCCATCGCTCCAACCTGGTCGGCATGGGCGTCATCCCCTTCGTCTTCGAGGAAGGCACCTCATGGGCCTCGCTCAACCTCAAGGGTGACGAGCTGGTCGAGATCGACGGCATAAGCACCATCAAGCCACGCCAGACGATGATCGCCAAGGTGACCTATGGCGACGGCACCGTGAAGAACGTGCCGATCATCTGCCGCATCGATACGCTGGACGAACTCGACTACTTCAAGAATGGCGGCATTTTGCAATACGTGCTGCGCGATCTGGCCGCGTAGCGGCCAGGGCTTAGGCAGTAGGGATTGGGCGGTAGCGGGGAAGGACATCCCCCACTCCCTACTCCCTACTCCCCACTCCCTACTCCCTACTCCCTACTCCCTACTCCCTACTCCCTACTCC
>NZ_JAMYQZ010000022.1:0-74554 GCF_040321145.1 Mesorhizobium sp. M0514 | reverse complement strand
TATCCATCAGGGAGAGATACTAAATCGTACTGGCGCGCGAGTTGGCATGATCGGGCAGGGCGGTCACGGTGGTGATACAGCAAACGTACTTGCCGAGTTGGATCTATTGGCCGCGCTACTCGATTCCCGCTGGCGCATTCCAGGCACATCAATTCGTTTTGGACTGGATGCGCTCGTAGGTCTGGTCCCCGTACTCGGAGATGCGGCGACGGGCATTGTCTCGGCCTACATCGTCTTGCGAGCTCGAAACGTCGGTGCCGGAAATGGGTTGGTCGCCCGCATGCTAGGCAACGTGCTGCTGGATACGCTCGTAGGAAGTGTCCCAATTCTCGGCTCGATCTTCGACGTCTATTTTAAGGCGAACAATCGCAACATCACTCTGCTGCGCCGCCACATCAACAAGTGAGGCGGATAACCAATCGTCGCGATGCAATTCTTCTAAAAGGCTCGGAACCGACAGGGGCGCTGGGGCTTGAGTCGCGATTCCTGGAGTCGCGAGCATATGACCAGTGCCATTGACCGGCTTTCGTTCATCGAGTTCCAATCGCCCACACTGGTCGAGAAAGCTCCCGAAGGCGGAGATTGGCTTCACGAGATCAAATATGACGGCTACAGGACGCAGCTGGTCGTTGAAGGCGGAAAGGCGCGAGCATTCACGCGTCGCGGCTACGATTGGTCCCACCGTTACAAGAGGATTGTTCAGGCCGCGGCAAGCTTGCCGGTCAAATCCGCTATCATCGATGGTGAAGCTGTCGTCCTGGGCGACACCGGCCTGCCGGACTATCAAGCCCTGGAACGTGAGCTGGGCAACCCAAGTTCGCTGCGGATGACTCTCTACGCCTTCGACCTCCTGTACCTCGATGGCCGTGATCTACGGGAACAACCGTTAGTGAAGCGCAAGGCTGCGCTGAAGAAGCTGCTGACCGAAACCGAGCCAACCCTGACTTATGCCGAGCATCTGGAGGTGAACGGCAAGGATATGTTCGACCATGCCTGCCGGATGGGCATAGAGGGAATCGTATCGAAGCGAGCGGATGCTCACTACCGCTCGGGCGTCCAGACCAGTTGGGTCAAGGTCAAATGTGTCAAGAGCGACACTTTTCCAATCGTGGCTTTCGTCGAGAAACTTGGCGCGCAGCCGCGCCGCATCGCATCGTTGTACATCGGCAGGCGAGAGGGCGACCGGCTGCTTTATGCCGGGAAGGCCCAGACCGGCTATACGCTGGACGCAGCCCGGCGCGTTAGGGAGCGGCTTAATCCGCTTGTTGTCGCCAAGTCACCGCTGTCGGAGCCGATCAAGAAGCCCAAGGCGACATGGGTCAAACCAGACGTTCTTGCCGAGGTACAATTCAGTGGCGTGTCTGACCGCGGCATCTTGCGGGAGGCGGTCTTCAAGGGACTACGCGAGGATCTTAAGGCAATCCCGCCCAAGCCTCCATCGCCCTCCAAGCGGAGGTCGGAAGGACAACACGGCGTCCCGCGCGAGAACATTCTCCAGCTGCTACCCGATGCGGTTGCACCTTCCAAGGAAGAGCTGGCAGACTATTGGCGGCGGGTCGCTGATCAAGTTCTAGTTCATCTCGTTCGGCGACCGCTGAAGCTGGTCCGCCACGCCTCTGGCGCAACCTTCTATCACAAGGGACCGCTACCTCGGATACCGGCGTCCGTGCACCAGCTCCGCGTTCAAAAGCGCGAAGGCGGCGAAGGCATTCGGGTATGGATAGATGACATGGATGGTCTGCTTGGCTTGGTCGAGATGGATGCCGTTGAGCTTCATCCTTGGAACGCGACGATTGAAGACATCGAACATGCGGACCGGCTCGTCCTCGACCTCGATCCCGGAGAAGGCGTGCCATGGGACGCTGTGATCGAGGCCACGCTGGCGCTACGGGGCATCTTGGAAGCGGCAGGCTTGGAGAGCTGGCCAAAGGTCACTGGCGGCAAAGGCATCCACTTGATGGCCCCGCTCGTTGCGACGATGAACCATGACAGCGCCCGGAAACTGGCCAAGTCGCTCGCCCACCGTCTGGTTGATACCGATCCTGACCGATACCTGTTGTCAGCTGACCCCGCAGCCCGAGGAGGCCGGATCTTTCTCGACTATCTCCGCAACGGACGGGGCAATACCGCAATAGGCGCTTTTTCCCCGCGAGCGCGGCCCGGCTTCCCAATTGCCCACCCGGTCACATGGAAGCAAGTCGAGGCGGGCATCCGGCCAGACGTTTTCACGCTCGCGCAGCCTTTCAGACCCGCTCGTCGAAAAGCCGCGTGATGCGTCGCGACCATCAGCCGATATCAGCCCGTTTTCTTGCCTCGCGTTCGAGCCTCTTCCGGTCGTTGCCGTGTTCTCTGATTAGCTCGCGGACCTGTTCTGGCGTGATACGATGCTGTTTGGCGAAATAGCGAACCTCATAATCTTCATCGACTGATACACGATTGCGATCTCGAAAATCACGCTTGCTCTTATCGTCTGCCATTATCTTTCCTCCTGATCAGAGAAACAACGACCGACGTTGTATGTTCCCGGCGCCTCACTTCGGCCGCCAGATGCGCGGGCTGTCTGACCGTACTGGGGCCGCAGGCATTGCGAAGGTGATCTGGCGAAAGTTGGTTGGCCAAAGGCGAGGGTGATTTCGTTTGCTGTTCGGGATAGCTGACCGTCGATCGAGCCTGCCTGCGGGCCTCTTGGTTTTTACGACGCCAGTCGGAACCCCGACGGGTCGCAGATGATTCAGATGCGCATCCGGGCTATCAACGAGATCGTGATCAAAATGGCGGGGGGTGACCACGAAGGCGACAAAGCTGAGCTCCGGGAGCCCAAAGTTTCGTCTAGGACGCATGACCCGGGTCACAGCGCCGCGGCACGAGTTCGACTTCATCACCAAGGTCGGCCGCATAGACCACGCCGGAGCTCTCGCAATGTTGCAGAGGCATATGGGAGATATAGAGGCGGTCTTTTTCGGAACTGATGTTTTGGCTAAAGCGCTAGACCAGCCTGCCGAGTGACGCTCAGTTAATCCCTATCGCGGCGCCCAGCCTGCCTTTCCGTTGCCGCTCAGTAAGCCGGCACAAGGCGCGTGTTTCGCAACGGCAAGGCCATGGTGAACTGCAAGCCGTCACGATGGTAGTTCAATTCGATCTTTGCGTTGCATTGCACGGTCACGACTTTTTCCAGAAGTGTCGTGCCAAACCCCCGGCGACTGGGCTGCTCGACTTTCGGCCCATCTCGTTCCCGCCAGTCAAGATTGACGATCTGTGTATCGCCGGACCCGCCTAACGACCAGCGGACATCAAGGCGGCCTCCCGTTTGCGAAAGCGCGCCAAACTTCGACGAATTGGAGGCCAGTTCGTGGAAAGCCATCCCGACGGGGACCGCAATGTCGGCGACTAGCGCTACGTTCGGGCCTTCCATAACGATACGCGGCCTGTCGCGCGTCTCATAGTGGTCAAGCTCGCTTTCGAGCAGCTTGTGCAGGGAGGCAGTCTGCCAATAATCGTCGGTAAGCATCGAATGGGTCTGGGCCAGGGAAACGAGCCTGGCTGAAAAATCGCGTACGAAATCATCGACGTTGCCGCTCGACTTGGCCGTCGCGCCCATCATGGCGCGAACGTTGGCCAGCGTGTTCTTGACGCGGTGATGCAGCTCGCGGATGAGCAATTTCTGCCGATCGGCGACCTCCCGCTTCTGTTCGATGTAGGACTGGACCTCACGCTGGCGGGCGCGGGCACGCAAGGCGGAGCGCACCGAGTTGGCGAGGCTCGAAGCCAGAAATGGCCGTTCAAGCACGATCAGATAGCGGTCCAGAAATGCCATCCGCGTGTCGACTTCGTTCCCCCGCATCGTCAGAAGCACGATCGGAAAATCCGACCATGCGGGTTGGGCTTCAAGCCAGGCCGCAAACTGCGTTCGATCGGAACTGAGCAGGGCCTCCTCGGCCACGACAAGGCACTGAGCCTCGTCGAGAAGCGGCACTGCCTCTTCCAAGCTGCCGCACACACGCGAGGCAATCTGGTTTGTAGCCAGGATGGAGGCCGCGATCCTCGCGTCACGGCCAAGCGGCGCCAGCACGAGAACGGCGGGGCTGGACGACATCACAGCGCCTTGTCCCTCAGAAGGTCTGTCTGCTTGCCTTCAAATTCCGGAGATCCCATCAGGATGCCGCGGAATTGTTCCAGTGGCTCACCTACGGCCACGCCGTTACCGCCGATTTTAAACTCACGAATCGTCTCTTCATGGGGGCCGACACGTTTCTTGACAACCGAAATCGCGCGTCTCAACTGACCTGCGTTCTCGAAGAAGCGTAGAAGCATGATGGAATCGCAGAGATAGGTCATATCGACCGGCGCTGCCGTTGGCCCAAACAGCCCGTGATTGGCCAACAGCAGGATCGTCGCCACTGCCTTCTGATTGAGATAGGTGAGGATCTCGTGCATCTGAAGCACCAGATGCTGTTCTTCGGACATGGCATTGAGATAGCCGGTTAGGCTGTCGATCACGACGATCCGCACATTGGATTCTTCGACGGCCGCTTGGATGCGCGAAGATAATTCGCCTGGTGAAAGCTCAGCCGGATTGACACATTCAAGCATCAGCGTGCCGTCCTCGGCAAACGGCTCCAGGTGCATGCCGAGCCCGGCGGCGCGCGCCAAGAAGATGCGCTTTGTCTCGTCAAACAAAAGCACCAGCACACGCTCGCCACGCTCGAGTGCGGCATAGCAATAGGTGCAGGCAATGGTAGACTTGCCAACGCCAGACGGCCCCATCAGCATCGTGCTGGTACCACGGGCCAGCCCGCCGCCAAGCAGGGTGTCGATCCGGTTGTTGCTCATGGCCGGCGTATCATGCTCGGCCACCTCATGCTCGGCTGCAACGAGCCGCGGATAGGCGACAACGCCGCCTGGGCGAATTACGAAATCGTGAAAGCCGCCCCGGATCTGCACGCCGCGCATTTTGATCACGCGTAGCCGCCGACGCTCTCCACCATAGACGGGCGACAGCTGCTCCATCCGAATGACGCCGTGACTGATCGAATGCAAATTGAGGTCATCCTGCTCAGCCGTCAGGTCGTCGAGCATAAGCACCGTCACATTGTTGAGCATGAAGAAGCTCTTCAATGCCAACACCTGGCGCCGATACCGCAATGACCCTTGCGATAAAAGTCGAATTTCAGAGAGCGAATCGAACACCACGCGATCGGGTCTGACGCGTCCGATCTCGGCCATGGCAGACTGCACGGTTTCGCCGAGTTCCAATTCCGAGGAATGGATCAAGGTCTGTAGCTGCGCCGGATCGAAACTGAGCTCCGGCGGCACAAGTTCAAGAATTTGCACCGCCTTCAGGTCCCAGCCGTGACGGCCAGCAACCGAGAGCAGTTCGCGCTTGCTTTCTGACAAAGTGATGTAAAGGCATGTCTCGCCTTTCTTGGCGCCCTCGATCAAAAACTGGAGGCCAAGAGTGGTTTTTCCAGAACCTGGTTTCCCTTCGATAAGATGGGAGCGGTTCCTGGCGTAGCCGCCACGAAGAATGTAGTCGAGCCCGCTAACTCCAGTTGCGATCGCTGAGGCGTCGTCTCTGTCCAACTAATCCCCCAATGTAATTTCGAGAACCAGATAACGACGGGCACCTTTGGCGGTTCCACGTCTCTCCGTGAGCGCTATTGTCGTGAGACGAAAAGGCGACAGGAAGCGCGGCAAAAAAGGGCGCCGTACCTCTCGGAGCCCTTTTTCAAGTTCAGTTTGGAACCGGCGACCTACCAGCCTTGCCGGCCATACCAGTCATCGATGTCGCGCTGAGCGCGGTCCTTCTCAATGCCGTAGCGCTCCTGAATCTTGCCTTCCAACTGATCGCGGTTACCGGCAATACGGTCCAGATCATCGTCTGTGAGTTTGCCCCACTGTTCCTTGACCTTGCCCTTTACCTGCTTCCAATTGCCTTCGACACGGTTCCAGTCCATGGCACCTATCCTTGTTTGTTTCGGACTGAGAAAAACGCCGTAACGCTACCGGAGTTCCCGTCAAGTTTGAGCAGATCGACCGATCGAAGCGTGGCGAGGTAGGCGGCCCCGAAGCAACCCGCTCTGGAACGCGATGATGGCTTGCCGCGCCGGCTGTGTTCTCCACAGTCTTGGCCACAGTCGCTCGCGAGACCAGCTTCGTTGGACAAACAGCGACAGGGACAGCGTGAAGCCAACTATGCTGCGTTGGTCATCCAAGCCTGGCGTCAGATACTAATTCTTGCTGTTGGGAGCCATGTTCCCTGCGGCTTTTGCCCTGAAGCGCCTTACCCGGCTGCGTGTGCCGCAGCTCTCATCCGAGCACCACCGCCTGCGCCCGCCACGCGAGGTGTCAATGAAAAGCCAACCGCAGTTCGGCCCGGTGCACTCGCGCACGCGGCGGCGGTCATTCCTGGACACCAAAAACTCGGCTGTCTCAAAGGCCACGCGGTGGCCGATCGTGTTCAGACTGGCTGCGTCGGTCCACTGCCAAGCGAGGCGGTCGCCGGACGGGAAAAGCGAGCGCTTCGGCAGGGCTAGGGCGACTGCATCGCGCACGATTTGCAAGGCATCGTCCGGCACCCGGGCGCCTGCCGCCTCGGCCTGGAGAGCCGCGTAAACGGCCTCGCGCAAAATCTTGGCCTTTTCCAATGCCGCCTCCGCAAGGAGCGGGCGGGCGGAAGCCTCCGCGAGCAGTGCTCGCGCCTCATCGACGTCGATCAAATCGGCACGTCCAGCCCAGACGACCAGGTCGGCATAGGTCTGCAAGAGGTCTGGGCCCCATACATCGCGTCGCGCGTCGACCGTGTTGACGAAGTCCAGGCAGGCGTGACCGCCAACCATGCGCATGTCGACGATAGTCTTCGCAAAATCCATCCCGGAAACATCGGTTGGCGGAACCGTATTGGCAAGAGGCCGTTGTAACGAAATAAACGTCTTGTGGCCGTTACGACGAACCAACAACGCCCAGCGAAGGCTGCTTCCGATGAACCGCAACACAGCGACATTTTTGGTTTTATGTGTGATCTGGGGCACCACGTGGATCGGTATCAAGGCAGGGATCGCCACCGTGCCGCCTCTGATGTTCGCAGGCACGCGTTTTACAGTAGCCGGCTTGCTGATCCTCAGTGCGACGCGCCTAAGGGGCGCTGCTCTACCAGGGGTGGCGAAAAGGAGTTGGCCGCGCCTTTTCGTTGTTACGTTGTTTATGATTCCGCTTTGCTATGGCCCACTCTTTTGGGGCATGCTCTACATCGATACGGGCACCGCGGCTGTTCTTGAGCTTTCGCTGACCCCCGTCACGCTGCTTGGCTTTGCGTTGCTTCTGGGGGACGAACGCTATGACGGCCGCAGGCTCTTTGCGATTTTGCTCGGTGCGGCCGGTCTGTGCGTCCTGTTCGGGCCCGAAGCCTATGCTAGTTGGACACACGCAGACCAGCAGGGCAGGGGGCTCCGGCTGCTGGCGATGACAGCGGTGGCGTCGGCAGCTGTAATCTATGCATGGGGTTCGGTGCTCGCGCGGCCGCTTCTTGAGGTATATTCATCGGACTTCATCGCCGGCTTCACCACCCTTTTCGGGGGCGCATTCCTAATTCTCATCTCACTCGTTGTGGAGCCAGGCGCGGCCGCGGCTCTAAAAGGCGATTGGGGCTGGCCGGCCTGGGTCGGGTGGCTGTTCCTCGTGCTGTTTGGTTCGTTCATAGGCTACACACTCTTTATCCAGCTCCTGCACGAAATCGGCGCCTCGCGCGCCGGAGCATTTGCCTTCGTCTCACCCGTGATTGCCGTCGTGCTTGGCATCATCACCTACGGCGAGGAGGTTAGCCTGATCGACATCATCGGCATGGCTATCATGCTCTTCGCAGCGTTTCTTGCGCTACGCGAGCGCAAACAGGAAACATCATCCGCTTCCCCGCCGTTGATTCCACGCTCCGCGCGGGCCGATGGCAGAATATGAAAGACGGCGCGCGCATCCAGCCGCCAATCAGCCTTGAGATGGAAAAGCACAAGGTTCGCGTCTATGCGAAAAGAGGGCTTTCCCGGCAGCGTATCCCGCCTACCACCGGCGGCGAGGAAAGCTCCAGCTCATATGACAACACTAGTCGGCGAGGGATTTTGCCGAGTTGCTGTCAAGATTGCAGGCGGGATTTGATGGAAAAATCGCGAGGCTGCAATCAGCGACCTATTCGTTCCGATCGCGATGCAGGCTATCCGCCAACGCGTCGACAAAGTGTCAGCCGCATCGCTTCAGTTCCGCCACCTGAACGCCGAGACGGAATGCCTGACCATCGGCGTAAGAACGTGCATAGCTTTCTGCTTCGAACGGAAACGTCAGGGTGCTGCCGTAGGCGGTGACGCGGACCGTCCACTTCTTGTCGCGAACGAGTTCGACCGAATTGTCGGGCGACGTCATGATTTCCTCCGGCACCAGCAAGGCGAAGGCACGGATAGCGTCGCAAAGGTTGTTTGAATGCAAACAATCCGACACGCTCATGTCGCTTGTTCTATACGCCTCGACCTTCTCTCGATTAGCGTAGCGCCACGGCTGCAATGTTGGTGGCGCTAAGTCCCCTAGCTGCCAAGACCTTTCCCATCGCGTCGGTCCCCTTGCGGCGTCACGCAGCGACCTTTCTGAACCCAATCGCCGAGATCGTCAGCCCGCAGTGTCATCGAGAGAATAGCCGGCAAGCCGCACGGTGCGAATGGCAACTCTGCGACGACTGCTTCAACAACTTTCGCGACTGGCTCATGTGAACGTCGACCACCTGGGCGCTCACACTGGCTTTCTGCGACCAGCCAGCTGCGATGAATTCATCTGATCACCTTTCAGGATTCTCGAGCCATGTGGCGCAGCAACTTGAACTCGATCGGACCAAGAGGAATTTTCCCCGGTGCTGCAAACACGGTGGTATCGAGCTCCATCTCGACGTCGCGATATGTCAGTGGTCTGCGCTTCTGCGCCAATTTCGTGACGGTAGCCCAATCGCGAGCCTTCGCAGGTGGTCGAGGAGCTATTGCGGCGCAAATGGTCTGATGAAGCGTTCGTCGACCCGGGCTGCAACAGCCTGTGCTGACCTTCAGCGCCTGGGGATATCAAGGCGACACAGGGCAGGGAATTGGTCCGGGCATCCCGCTTCAGCCGGCCGCTCCCGTCGCCAGCTCATTGTCTGGCCGACAGTCCAGCACAATTCCCACGCACCGGCCTTTTCGCGGCAAGACCTAGCGCATCATCGATCGAGCGGGCCAGCTTGCTGCCGAAACCATCCACCTGCAGAATGTGGCCTCGGAGCAGGTAGAACTCCGCATCCTGCGAGGGAGATGCACCGGCCGCGGCTCCGTCGAACTCAGCGAGGGAAACGGAAGTCAGCTCTTCGCAGTTCAACTTCGAGAGCAGACGTTCCTGGATTGGCCTTGGCACATTTGTGAACGGTCGATTCCAATGGCTGTCAAAGAGTACGGCGCGATATTGAGGCGCCAGCGAACCAGCTCGAAACCGGTCGAGCTAGTATCCGGGCCGGGTCAATCCGAGACAATTTCGTAGTGAAGAAGCTGGGCTTCGTCGAGGGCCGACTTCACTCCAGGCGAGATGACGCCGGAGCCGAAGAGGATAATATCTTCACGGCGTACGAATACTTCGTGGCCGAGTCCCATGGACACAAATGTGCCCGAAGAGCTTCGTTCGAGAAGCCGAGCTCTGCCATTCAATATGGTGAAGGCGGCGTGGCGCCTCGATACCCAGGGCCGCTCGACGATGATATCGCATTCCGCCGATCTGCCGATTGTCACGGATTCGCCGTTTCGACAGGATCGCAGCTGATCTCTGTAGCGGATGACCAGATGAATCTGCCGCGGCAGGACCGAGCGTCTATCTGTAGTGGCGCCATGGCTGGTGATCTGCGTACCGGGGGCCCCATCGTCGCTCCACAGCGTGTAGACATCGAAGAACTCTTGCTTCCCCTTCAAGGCCATTTTGTCGAGGAGCCGCAGGCCCTTGCGGCTTCTCGGGGAAAGGGCTTCGCAGAAGCTCTGGCTGATCAGCACCTCTCCGGGGTTCGCCGTGGTGGACAACCTTGCGGTGACATTGACAACGTCACCGAATATCGCGCCCCGCGCGCGAATGACCGCCCCGAAATGCAATCCGATACGGGCGCTCAACGGCCCTTTAGTCAGTTGATGGGTAATTTGGCAGACGGCCCTCAGCGCCATTTCCGGGCTCTCGAAGAGGCTGAGTATGTCATCGCCCTTCGAGTAAATGAAATCACCACCGTGCTTGGCGACGATCTCGCGCATCGTGTCCAGGCAATCCGAGACCTGCTGTAGAGCGGCATCGTCTCCGATCCGCTCATAGAGTGGCGTGCTGCCCACGACATCAGCTAAGAGGACTGCGGCAAGAAGCGTTTCCTGGTCCATCGATCTCGTGTCCGACCCAAAAAGTCAGCGTGCGTGTATAACACACGAGGTTGCCTGCGACATATCTGCTCGTGCGCCAGGGGCCGGGGCGATGCCTCAGGTGATCGTCGCGGACGGACGGGCGTATGCCATTCGTCGGCTTCGTGCCGACATCCAGAACCCTCTTCGCCCCAATCGTTCGCGACTTCGGTGCTATGAGTGGACTTGGTCTTTTAGGCTGACCGAGTTGCAACGGGCGACGGCCTTCTCATGCACCATCAACCACGACCCGATCTCGGCCCTCCGACTTCGCACGGAATAGTGCCAGATCGGCGGCTTTGACGAGATCATTCGGGCTCTCGTTCGTATTTGGGACCGGTGGCGACGCCAACGCTGTGCTTTGCGATAAGATCACGGATCCATTGATCAGATTTCAGGTATATTCTCTTTGAAAATCACCTGAAGTCGTGGTTGATGCGGTTCATAGTTCAAGTGCCTGACAGAGTGGCTTAAAATATTGAGCGCTTCCCGCGCCTCGACGCGCGGATTTTGATCTATGACCGCATCGAGCGTCCCATCCAACAAAAGTTCCTTGGTGCCGTCTGTCACCTCGTGGCCGAGAAAGAGAATGTCTTTGGCGCGTCCACGCTCCTTGAGCGCCCGAGCGATGCCGGTGTTGCCGGCGCCGACATTGTAGATCGCGGCAAGATCGGGGTGCCGGTCCAGAAGCGCTGATGCTTCCGAATAAGCCTTCTCTCGGTCATCCAGCATTTCGCGCATCTCGACGATCTTGAGATTGGGCGACTCCTCGGTCAAGATGTGCCGGAATCCCATCTCGCGTTCCTCATGGCCGCGATAGGACAGCGAGCCGGCGAACAGCGCCACCTTGCTTGGGCGTTCCGATCCCATGAAGCGGTTGAGCAGATAGCCGGCCAGCCGCCCCGCGGCGCGGTTGTCGATGCCGATATAGGCCACTCTCGGAACATGCAGGATGTCGGAGGCGATGGTCACCACCTTGACGTCATTGGCCGACAGCGAGCGGATCGCCTCGCGCACCGTTGGATGATCGAGCGCGATCACGCCGACGCCTTGTGTCTGTCCACGCAATTCTTGCAGCAGGCGGGCGAGCCGGTCGGGGTTGAAGCCCTCTATGGTGGCGATGTGGACGTCGAGATCGGGGCGCGCTAGGGCCTGCGCCTCGATGTGTCGATGCAGCATCTTGATGAAGGAATTGGTGCCGGCCGGCAGAGCGAAGTCGAGACGGATGACCTCTCCAGGTGAGGGCCTGGGCGGCGCTCCGTTCGGGCCCTCCGCGATGTAGCCGAGGCGCTGCGCCATTTCGAGCACTATCTCACGCGTGCGCGCCCGCACACCGGGCCTGTTGTTCAGCACGCGGTCGACGGTGGCGGCGGAAACGCCGGCTTCCCGGGCTATGTCAGTCAAGGTGGAACGCACCGTCTTCATCTCCTCAATGCATAAGATCGCACAATGCCGCTAGCCCGTCCGACGGCCACAGCTGCCAGCCATCAGCGATTCTGATGGGAAATGATGTATCCAGCCTAAGCCGATGCGCAAGGAAGTTGGGCTAAATCGCGTCGCCCGGCGTGATAGTCGCGTGCCAGAAAGGCAGATTTCCCATCAAATCGAGGCATTGAGCCGGTGTGTCGACCTTTGCATGACGTATTTTCTCCGCAGTTGCGGTGTTACGATGTATTTTGAGTATTTATGATGTTGACAGCCTTCCGGTGCTGCCGTCAATATCCCTCAATGGGCTCGTGGAGGAAACATCGGGCCTGAGGGAGGAATTCCAATGTCTGATTTGATCCGCATATCGCGACGCGGCTTGTTGGCGTCCGGAGGAAAGGCGGCGGCGTTCGTGGCTGCGGCCGGTATCGCACCGCAATTCATCCGTCCCGGCCGTGCCGTTGCGGCCGACGCGCTGGCGCCAGGCATGGTAGGCGGCCCCACCGGTTTCGAGGGCGCCGAGCGCTATCAATATGGCGCCGACACGCCGGAAGGCCGTGCCGTTGAGGCGGCCAAGGCCTTGAAGGGAGCAGGCAAGGCGCCGGCCAAGATCGTGCTTGGCCTGTCGGATGGCTCGATTGGTCAACTCACACAGCCTTTCCCGGCGGGTGCGCCGTCGATCAAGGAGCTGTGGGAAAAGGAAACCGGCATCCAGATCGAGATCGTCGGCCTGCCGAACGGCCAGGAATTCACGAAGACGATGCAGGACATCTCCACCAAGGGTGGGGCCTATGACATCTACTCGACGGAATGGAACCGCCTCGGCGACCTTGCCGAGACCGGCGGCATCGCCAAGCTCGACGACTTCGTCGCCCAGTACAAGCCCGAATGGGACGATCCCAAGACCGGCTATGTCGACGGCGCCAAGGGCGTGTCGCTGCTCAACAAATATCGCGGGTCCAACTATGGCGTGTCGCTGGACGGCGACTTCCAGACCTGGGTCTACCGCACCGACCTGTTCGGCGACGCCGCCGAGCAGAAGGCGTTCAAGGACAAATTCGGCTACGATCTGGCGCCGCCGAAGACCTGGAAGCAGCACAGTGACATCGCGGGCTTCTTCCAGCGGCCCGACAAGGGCCTGTTCGGCTCCACCGACCTGCGCAACCAGGGTTGGGGCTACACCAACTGGTATCAGCGCTATGTCTCGATGGCATCGCCCAACCAGTTCCTGTTCGGCGACGACGGCAAGCCGCTGATCAATTCCGAGCACGGCATTGCCGCCACCAACGAATATGTCGGCTCGCTCGTTCATCACTCGCCGGACGCGATCTCCTGGGGCTGGCCGGAGCAGTATGGAAATTTCGCCAAGGGCGGCGCGGCGATGACCTGCGCCTTCTCGAACCTGCCGAAATTCCTCGACAATGCCGGCAACAAGGATTCCGCCGTCACCGGCAAGATCGGCTCGATGCTGCCGCCCGGCCGCGAAGTCGACGGCAAGCTGATCAGCCGTTCCGTGCTGTGGTTCTCGCTGACCGGCATGGTCTCGTCTCAGTCGAAAAACCAGGAGGTCGCCTACCTTTTGCTGCAGTGGCTGGGCTCCGCCCGCATATATGCCTGGATGAGCGCCAATCCGGGCGGCTATCTCGATCCGTTCCGGCTCTCGGATTTCTCCGATCCGCTGGTGCGCCAGACCTACCACGCCTACCACATCGACGTGGTGCGCGAGACCGTCGCCCGCACGGTGCCGACGATCAACTATCCCGGCGCCACCGCCTTCCACAACGCATTGGACGAAAATCTGATGGCGTCGCTGACCAAGGCCAAGACAGCGGAACAGGCGATGGCCGACACGGAAGCGGAGTGGAAGAAGATCGCCCGCCGCATCGGCGAGGACAAATTGCTCGAAGCCATCAGGACGAACAAGGAGGCCTGGCCGACGGTTCTCGACCCGATCAGCTGATCCGTCTCCCTGGATCAGCGCTGGAGGGGAGGAGCATCTGTTCCTCCCCGCCGCAGTCAACGCCACCAGCAAAGCAGCCAGATGAAGCGTTCCGTCCCCTTCGAGATATTCCGCTACGCCGCGATCTTCGCGGCGATGGCGGTGACGCTGGTACCGATCCTGTGGATGGTGTCGATGGCCTTCAAGCCGATCGCCGAATGGTCGGCGACCGGCGCCGACCTGACATGGTGGCCGAAGAACCCGACGCTCGGCAATTTCCAGTTCGTCTTCGGCGAGTCCAACAACAATCTGATCGTGGCGCTCGACCGCACCGCGCTGAAGCCGATCCTGTCGTCGCTGCTGTCTTCGGTGTTCGGCACGGCGATCGCAATGTCGGCGGGCACGGCTGCGGCCTACGGGCTGTCGCGTTTCGGCTCCGGCCAGAACCTGCCGCTGGCGCTGATCCAGCTCAGGCTGTTTCCGCCAATGGCGGTGATGATCCCGGTCATGATCATGTGGGCCTTCCTGAACTTCACCGACAGCTGGTTTGGCCTGGCCCTGATCTACGGCATCGTCACCCTGCCGTTCGCTTTCTGGCTCATGAAGACCTTCTTCGACGACATGCCGCGCGAGATCGAGGAAGCGGCGCTTGTCGAAGGCTGTTCGCGGCTGCGCGTCTTCACGCGCATCACGCTGCCGATGATGCGCGCACCGCTGGCCAGCGCCGCCCTCTTCGTCTTCATCCTCAACTGGTCGGACTATCTGATCGCGCTGCTGCTGACGACGCGTGAATGGGTGACGATCCCCGTCTACATGGCCTCGCTGTCCTCCTCGATGACCGGGCAGCTCTATGGCGCCAAGGCCGCGCTCGGTCTTATCGCCGCGGTGCCGCCGGTCATCATGGGCATCGCCATCCAGCGCC
This sequence comes from Mesorhizobium sp. M0514, assembly GCF_040321145.1. NCBI lineage: Bacteria > Pseudomonadati > Pseudomonadota > Alphaproteobacteria > Hyphomicrobiales > Phyllobacteriaceae > Mesorhizobium > Mesorhizobium sp. M0514. The sequence continues at coordinate 59,847 of NZ_JAMYQZ010000022.1, read as the reverse complement.
ATCTGGTGCGCGGACTGACGTTCGGCGCGCTCAAGCAATGAGCGCGGTGACCGTGACTGTCTCAAAGGACGCAAAGGCCGCGCTTGGCAAGCCCGCGCTGCGGGACGAGGGAGCGCGGCTGGGATTCCGGCTGACGCTGCCGGCGCAGGTTTTGGTGCTCTTCATCTCCGTCTTCCCGCTGCTGATGCAGCTCTACATCAGCGTCACCGACTGGTCGCCGCTCTCCGGCCTCGGCTGGTGGAACGCATGGGAGATGTGGAACAGCTTCGCCAACTACACCGACCTTGCCGCCGATGCGCGCTTCTGGAGCGCGCTGAGGCGCACGGCCATCGTCATGGTCGTGTGCGTGCCCGTCGAATTCCTGCTTGGCCTGGCATTGGCGACGCTGTTCGCGGACGATTTTCCGGGCAAGCGGATCTTCTATTCGATCCTGCTGATGCCGATGATGGTGGTTCCGGCGGTGGCCGGCTACATGTTCTTCATGCTGTTCCAGTCGGGCGGGCCGCTGAACGACATCCTGTCGGCACTCAGCGGGTCACGCGTCACCATCGCCTGGCTGTCGGACCCGACGCTGGCGCTGATCGCGGTGATCATCGCCGACATCTGGCAATGGACGCCGCTGATGTTCCTGATCCTGCTTGCCGGCCTGGTCGGCGTGCCGCAGGACCAGATCAAGGCGGCGACCCTGCTCGGCGCCAATGCGTGGCAGCGCTTGGTCACCATCGTGCTGCCGAAGATGAAGACGATCATCATCATCGCGCTGGCGATCCGTGTCATCGAGAACTTCAAGATCTTCGACACGCTCTACATCATGACCGGCGGCGGCCCCGGCGTCGCCACGGAGACGATCTCCGTCTACATCTACAAGGTCACGACGCAGGACCTGATCTGGGGCTATGTGGCGGCGATCGCGCTGGCCATCCTGGTCGTGCTTTCGATCGTTGCGGTATTGGCCATGAAGCGCATGGCGCGCGCAAGGCTGGTGCCGGCATGAGCGCGATCCAGCTGCGCAACCTGGTCAAGACCTTTGGCGAGTTCACGGCGCTGAAGACCATGGACCTCGACATCGCCGATGGCGAGTTCATGGCGCTGCTCGGGCCTTCGGGCTGCGGCAAGTCGACAACGATGAACATGATAGCCGGCATGGAGGAGCCGACCAGCGGCAAGATCCTGTTCGGCGAGCGCGACATGGCCGGCGTGCCGATGGGCCGGCGCGGCGTCGGCTTCGTTTTCCAGAACTATGCCATCTTCACCCACATGACGGTGCGCCAGAACCTTGGCTACGGGCCGCGGATGCGTGGTGCGGCGAAAGCTGAGATCGACCGCCGCGTCGGCGCCACCGCCGAGCTGCTGCAGTTGACGCCGCTGCTCGACCGCAAGGCCGACCGGCTCTCGGTCAACATCCTGCAGCGGGTGGCAATCGGACGCTCGGCGATCATGGAGCCGGCCATCTTCCTGCTCGACGAGCCGCTGTCCAATGTCGACGCCGCCTTCCGGGCGGTAATGCGGACCGAGCTCAAGCAGCTGCAGCGCCAGTTCAGGCAGACGATGGTCTACGTCACCCATGACCAGCTCGAGGCCATGACCATGGCCGACCGCATTGCCGTCATGGATCAGGGCGTGCTGCAGCAGGTGGGAACGCCGCTGGAAGTCTACAACAATCCAGCCAATGTCTTCGTCGCCCGCTTCATCGGCGCTCCGGGCATGAACCTGCTGAAGGGAAGGCCGGCGGAGAGCGACCGGGGCCTGGTGGTCGATCTCGGGCAGCTGGGGGTCACGCCGACGCTGCCGGATGCGCTGGCCGCCACCTTGCGTGGATCGCGCTCTGAGGTGCTTTACGGCTTCCGGCCCGAACAGGTGTCGCTGGTGCAGAGCGGGCAGGGCCTCGCCATGCCGGTGAGCTTCGTCGAGCGGATCGGCGCGAGGACCATCGTCCATCTCGGCGATGGCGAGACCGCCGTGAAGGCGGTGTTCGACAATAATGTCGGACTGTCGATCGGCGAGCTTGCCGTCGTCGCCCCCGTGGCATCGTCCGTGCGTGTCTTCGATGCCCGCAGCGGCATTGCGATGAAGGCAGGTTGACATGGCCGATATCGTCTTTCGCAATGTCAGCAAGCGTTACGGCACGACGCTCGCCGTCGACGACGCCTCGTTCACCGTCAATGACAACGAATTCTTCTGCTTCTTCGGGCCGCCGCTGTCGGGCAAATCGACAATCCTGCGCCTGGTGCTCGGGCTGGAGACGCCTGACGCCGGAGAGATCCTGATCGGCGGCAAACCGGTCAACACCGTCTCGCCGGCCGAGCGCAATGTCGCCATGGTGTTCCAGAACCTGGCGCTGTTCCCCCATATGAGCGCGCGCGACAATGTGCGTTTCCCGCTGGTCGAGCGCAAGGTCGCCGAGGCCCAGATCGAAAAGCGTGTCGCCGATGTCGCCGCCAAGCTGCATATCGGCCACATCCTTCACAAGCCGCCGGCGCAGCTTTCCGGTGGCGAGCGGCAGCGCGTGGCCATAGCCCGCGCCCTGGTGCGCGACCCGAACGCCTATCTGATGGACGACCCGATCTCTGCGCTCGATGCGCGGCTGCGCGAGGAAACGCGCGTCGAGCTCAAGCGCATCCAGCGCGAACTCGGCAAGACGCTGATCTACGTCACCCATGACCAGGAAGAGGCGATGTCGATCGCCGACCGCATCGCCATTCTGGAGAATGGCAGGATCCGGCAGATCGGCGCTCCGGCGGAGATCTACGACCGCCCGGCGAACACCTATGTGGCGCGACTGCTTGGTTCGCCGATGATGAACATCCTCAAATCCGTTCGCGGCGACGGTGGCATCGAGGCCGCAGAAGGCACGGTCAGCATCGCCGATCGCGCTGCTCCGGCCGACGCGATCGAAATCGGGCTCAGGCCGGAGGACATCCAGGTCCGGCCCTGGGTCGAAGGGGGCGTTGGCCGCCCGGCACGCGTGTTCGAGGTCGAGCCGCTTGGCGGCTACACGGTGGTAACGCTCGCCGCCGGAGAGGCGCGGCTGAAGGCGCTGCTGCGCGGCCAGCCCGACATCAGGCCGGATGCGGTGGTAGCGATTTCCTGCGAGCCGGCCCGGGTGCATTATTTCGGGCAGGACGGAGGCGCGTTGGCGAGATGATCGCGGCTGCGAAAACAGAATTTCGGGAGGAAGACATGGCGAGCGAAGGCTTCGAGCCGGACGTGAAGGTCCGCACCAGCGAATACCGGATCGGCTGCATCGGCGCCGGCATGATCATGGCCGAATGCCATCTTGCCGCCTATCGCGAAGCGGGGTTCAACGTGGTGGCGATCGCCTCGCGCACCCGTTCCAATGCGCAGAAGGTCGCCACGCGTTGGGACATCCCGACCGTGCACGACACGCCGGAACAGCTGATCGAGAATCAGCAGGTCGAAATCGTCGACCTTGCCTTTCCGCCCGATCTGCAGCCGGCGCTGATCCGCCATGCGCTGAAGCAGCCTCACATCAAGGCGATCCTGGCGCAGAAGCCGCTGGCGCTGTCGGTCGATGAAGCCGTGAAACTGCGCGACGAAGCCGCCAAGTCCGGCAAGATCCTCTCGGTCAACCAGAACATGCGCTACGACCAGTCGATGCGCGTCCTGAAGCAGATCATCGACAGCGGCGCGCTGGGCGACATCGTCTTTGCGCAGATCGACATGCATGCGATCCCGCACTGGCAGACCTTCCTTCAGGACTACGACCGGCTGACGCTCGCCAATATGAGCGTGCATCATCTCGACGTGCTGCGCTTCCTGTTCGGCGATCCCTCGGAAATCACCACGCTGACACGCAAGGACCCGCGCACTACATTCGAGCATAGCGACGGCATCACCGTCTCGACGCTGCGCTTTCCCTCCGGCATGCTTGCCGTGTCGCTGGAGGATGTCTGGTCCGGACCGCGCCAGGAGGGCTATCTGGACGACCAGCACATCAACTGGCGCGTCGACGGCACCAAGGGTGTCGCCAAAGGCACGATCGGCTGGCCGAAAGGCGTGGCCTCGACGCTGACCTATGCCTCGACCGAGACGACCGGCGGCCAATGGGTCAGCCCGAGCTGGGACACGATGTGGTTCCCGCACGCCTTCATCGGCGTCATGGAGCAATTGCAGCATGCGGTAAAGACAGGCGCGCCGCCGGCATTATCGGTGGCCGACAACGTCAAGACGATGGCACTGGTCGAGGCCGGCTATCGCTCGATCGACGAGGGCCGCACCGTCAAGCTTTCCGAAATCTCGATAAAATCAGCCAACTGAATCGCTTACAGGGAGGAATTCACATCATGATGCAGGCAGGTATTTTCACGGGCTATTTCCCGTACGGCCTCGAAGAGACGGCAAAGAAGATCCGCGGGCTCGGTTTCAACACGGTGCAGCTCGACCTGCATTTTAGGGATATCGATCTGTCGGCCGGGCAGATCACACAGGACAAGGCCAAGCAGGTGCGCGACGTCTTCCGCGACAACAACCTGCCGATCTGCTGCGTGTCGGGCTACACCAACATCATCCATCCCGACAAGGCCGAGCGCGACAAGCGCGTCGGCTATCTCAAGGAGATCATCCGCAACGCCCGCGACTTCGGCTCGCCTTACGTGATCTCCGAAACCGGCACCTACAACACCGAATCCGACTGGGTCCATCATCCCAAGAACAAGACCGAGGAAGGATTCGAGGAATGCCGCAAGGTGATCGCCGAGCTTGCCCAGACGGCTTACGACCACGGCGCGGTGTTCCTGCTCGAAACCTATGTCAACAATGTCGTCGGCTCGGTCGAGGAGACGGTCAAAATGTTCGCGCAGGTCGACCATCCCGGCCTCGGCCTGCTGATGGATCCGACCAACTATTTCGAAACCCACAACATCGACAGGATGGACCAGATCCTGAACCAGGTGTTCGATACGCTGACCGACAAGATCAAGATCGCGCATGCCAAGGACGTCAAGCGTTCGGGCAGCGACAAGTCGGAAAAGCATGCCGACATCGGCGACGAGGATGCTATGGAGAGCCACACGTTCCGCGGCGTCGGCGAGATCGAGCTGCCGGCGCCCGGGCTGGGATCGCTGAATTACGATCTCTATCTGCAGCGGCTCAGTGAGAAGCACCCGAACATCCCCGTCATCATCGAGCATCTGACCGAGGACGACGTGCCGCGGGCGAAAACATTTCTCGACGGGAAGTTCCGCGCCAACGGCCTGTGAGTGCCGGTTGCGCCGCCGGCGCATGGCGGCGCAACTCCAACCAAGGGAGGAATGAATGTTGAAATTCCCATTGAAAGTGGCTGCCGCGGCAACGCTGGTAGCCGGGGTCTCCTTGAGCCTGCCGGCATTCGCGCAGGACGGCCAGAAGACCTTCTATCTGCTGTCGCATGGTGGCCCTTCGGACGCGTTCTGGATCGACTGGAATGCCGGCGCGACCAAGGCCTGTGACCAGCTCAAGGTGACCTGCAAGATCTCGTTCAGCGGCGGCGACATGGCGGCGCAGAAGGAGGCTTTCAACTCGGCGCTCGCCGCCAAGCCGGACGGCATCGCTACCACCTCGGCTCAGCCCGGCCTGTGGACGGAGGAGGTGAAGGCCGCCAAGGCCGCCGGCATACCGATCGTGTTCTTCAACACCGATGATCCGGCGACCGGGCGGCAGGCCTATGTCGGGGCCGACCTCAGGGAAGCGGGCGTCATCTGGGCCAAGTATCTCGTCGACCACAAGATGGTGAAGCAGGGCGACAAGGTGTTCCTGCCGGTCGAAGTGCCGGGCGCCAGCTACCAGCAGCTCGAGACCGAGGGCATCGCCAGCGTCTTCGATCCGCTCGGCATCAAGTACGACGTGGTCGATTGCGGCACCGACCCGGCCGGCATCATCGCCAAGATGACCGACTACATGGTCGCCAACAATCCGCCGGCAATCATTGCACTCGGCGATTCCGTGGCAGCAAGCATCAAACGCGTCTTCGACGGGGCCGGTGTGTCGGCCGGCAAGGTCCCGGTCGTCGGCTGGGGCAACTCAAAGGAGACGGCCGAGGCGGTCAAGTCCGGCTTAGTCAATGCTGCGGCCTGGCAGTACCCGTCGGCGCAGGGCTTCATGCCGGTGGCGCTGCTCGGGCTTGCGGCCTCTGGCGAGCCGATCGGCTACGACATTCACACATTCAGCCTCTACGACGCCTCGAGCGTCGAGCCGATCCTGAAACTCTACAACAAGTGACGACAATCAGCGCCCGCCCCGAAATGGCGGGCGCCGGACGAAACGCATGGTCCTGACAGATATGGCAATCACAGCAGACGACGACACGCAGCGAGCGAAGGGCAGGTCTGCGCTGCTGCGTTCGCCGCAATTCTCCTCGCTCATCATCCTCATCGTGCTGCTCGTGGTATTCGCCATCGCCGACGGCAACTTCCTGTCGCCGCTCAACATATCCAACATGATGGCGTTCCTGCCCGAGCTCGGCATCATCGCTCTCGGCATGACGCTGCTGCTGACGGCGGGCGAGTTCGATCTGTCGGTCGGCGCCGTGTTCGGCCTTGCGCCCGTCGTGGTGATGCTGCTGGTGCAGAATGGCGGTATCGACATCGGCGTCGCCCTCCTGGCCGGGCTTGTGCTGTGCATCGCGATCGGCGCCATCAACGGGCTGATCGTCACCAAGATCGGCATTTCCTCCTTCCTGGTCACGCTGTCGATGCTGCTCGTCGTGCGCGGCGCGGCGCTCTACATCACGCAGGGATTCCCCCTGAAGTCGTGGGACCAGCCCGGCTTCTTCGTCACGCTGCTTGCCGGCAGCTTCAATGTAGGCTCGTTCCGGTTCTACACCTCGCTCTGGTGGTTCATCGGCCTGTCGCTGCTGGCGATTTACATCCTGCGCTACGCCAAGCTCGGCAACTGGATCAGCGCCATCGGCAGCAACCGCAACGCAGCGGTGGCGCGCGGCGTGCCGGCCGACGCGGTCAAGATCTGGCTGTTCATCCTGACCTCGGTGGTGGCCGGGCTGGCCGGCATGATCAGCGCGTTCCGGATTTCGGCCGCCTCGCCGGTGGCCGGCACCGGCTACGAACTCGAAGTGATCGCCATGGTGGTGGTCGGCGGCACGGCGCTCACCGGCGGGCGCGGCACCATCCTCGGCACCATCGTCGGCGCCCTGATGCTGCGCGCCATCCGCAACGGCATCGTGCTGATCGGTGTGCCGGGCTTGGCATACAACATCTTCGTCGGCGTCATCATCCTCGCCATGCTCATCCTGCACGCTTTGCTGCAGAAGAACGCCGCAAGGAGCTGAGGATGGAAGTGCTGCGTCTGCAAGACCTGCAAAAGTCCTTCGGCAACGTGCGTGCGCTGAAGAACGCCTCGTTCACCCTCAACGAAGGCGAGGTGGTTGCCCTGCTTGGCGACAATGGCGCCGGCAAGTCGACGCTGATCAAAGCGATCTCCGGCGTCTTCCCGGCCGACCACGGCGACATCTTCGTGCGCGGCGAGAAGGCGTCGATCCGCTCGACGCGCGACGCGATGGACCTCGGCATCGAGACTATCCATCAGGACACATCGCTCGCGCCGGACCTCAGCATCGCGCGCAATCTTTTCTTGGGTCGGGAGCCGGTCAATTTCGGCTGGCTCGGCGTGTTCGCGCCCCTCGACCTCGCCAAGCTTCGCAACGCCGCCTCGGCGCTGCTGAAGCGGGTCGGCATTTCGAAAAAGCTCGATGCCGATGCACTGGTTAGCACGCTCTCGGGCGGTGAGCGGCAATCGATCGCGATCTCGCGCGCCATGCAGTTCGCCGCCAAGGTGATCATACTCGACGAGCCGACCAACAATCTTGGAGTCGAGGAAACCCACGGCGTGCTGCGCTTCGTCAAGGAGGTGCGCGACGCCGGCCACTCGGTGCTGCTCATCACCCACAACATCCACCACGTGTTCCAGGTCGCCGACCGCATCATCGTCATGCGCCGCGGCGAAATCGTCGCGGAACAGACGGTCGCCGACACCGACCTGTTGACGGTGGAAAGCATCATCACCGGCGCCGACATGTCGGCCTTGCTCAAGGAGGCGAGGGCAAAGTGAAGGACGTCGCATGGTAGAGCTTTACGGCAAGACGCTGTCGCGAAGGCAGGTGGCCGAGCGGTCCGGCATGCTGTCGCAGTTTGCCGGCGTGCGGCTGATGACGCTCGGCGACGGCGTGGAGCGCGGCATCCGGATGCTCGAGTTCCGCACCGGCTCCGGCCTGCGCTTCACGGCGCTGGTCGACCGGGCGCTCGATATCGCCGATTGCGACTTCCGGGGCCAGGCGATCGGCTGGCATTCGCCGAGTGGCTTTCGCCACCCCGGACTGCACGAGCATGAAGGGGAGGACGGTTTCGCCTTTGGCCGGTCGTTCTCGGGGCTGCTCGTCACCTGCGGCCTCGATCATATACTGGGCCGGCAAGACGTGCCGGCCCAAAGCTACAATTATCCCGGGCGCAAGCGGGTGTTGCACTCGCTGCATGGCCGCATCGGCACCGTGCCGGCGCGGCTGACCGGCTACGGCGAGGCCTGGGACGGCGACCGTTGCGTGCTGTGGGCGGAAGGCATCGTCCAGCAGGCAACCGTGTTCGGCGAGGATCTCCATTTGCTGCGCCGCATCGAGGCCGATGTCGGCGGAAGCGAGATCCGGCTGTCGGACCGCGTCGTCAATCATGGTTTCAGCCGCACGCCGCACATGTATTTCTATCACGTCAATGTCAGCCATCCCTTGCTCGACGAGGGTTCGCGCTACCTGGCGCCAATCCGGGATGTCGTCTGGGCGGCGCACGCCGGCGATCGTTACGAGGCGCAGAAGGTCGGCTACCGAACCGTGCCGGCGCCGCAGCTGGGATTCAGCGAGCAGGTCTGGGAGCACGAGCTTGGCGCCGATGCGGCGGGCGAGGTGCCGGTGGCCGTCGTCAATGACCACCTGGGCCTCGGCTTCGAGGTCGTTACCCGCAAGGATCAGCTGCCCTGCACGTATCAGTGGCAGAACTTCCAGGCCGGCCTATATGCGTTGGGAATCGAACCCTCGACGCATCATGTTCTGGGCAATCTCGCCGCGCGGGAACGGGGCGAGATGATCTGGCTGGACCATGGCGAAAGCCGCTCCTATGACGCCGTGTTCCGGGTGCTCGACGGTGCCGGCCAGATCGCCCAAGCGGAAGCGAGGATAGCTTCGATCGCCCGGCAGCCGCAACAGGATTACCCTGTGCCGTCGGGCGCTTTTGCGAGACTGCAGGTGTGACCGGCTTGAAACACACCATCGTATGCCGCGGCGGGCGGGAAGTGCGCCGGAATACGGAAGCAGGCGCGGCCCGGCCGGCCCCAGGCGGCCCTCGCGGAGCGCAGGCAGGAAAGCGGAGATGATGATGACGGCAAGCAGGAAGCGTGACTACAGCCTGGTCGGTGAAAGCACCAAGCGCGCCATCGAGACCGGATTGGCTTCGGCCGAATGGTATCACACCGATGTCCCGCGCAAGGCGATCAAGGAGTTGATGCAACGCTCCGACGGGCCGGCGATCCGCGACACGATCATCTGGGTCGCGGCGATCCTGGTGTCGGCCGCCGGCATCGTATGGTTCTGGGGCACGTGGTGGGTGGTGCCGTTCCTGTTAGTCTATGGCGTGCTTTACGGCTCGTCGAGCGACTCGCGCTGGCACGAATGCGGCCACGGCACCGCGTTCCGGACGCGCTGGATGAACGATGTCGTCTACCAGATCTCAAGCTTCATGCTGATGCGCAACCCCGTGCAATGGCGCTGGAGCCATGCCCGCCATCACACCGATACCATCATCGTCGGCCGCGATGCCGAAATCGCGGTAATGCGGCCGCCAAATCTGATCAAGGCGGCGCTGGCCTTCACCGGTATTCTCGATTTCCGCTATTCGCTGCCGACGCTGGTGCGCCAGGCGTTCGGCAAGCTGTCCGATGAAGAGAAGAGCTATATCCCCGAGATGGAGCAGCACAAGGCGGTGATCGCTGCGCGCTGGCATGTCGCCATCTATGCGGCGACAGTCGGGCTGGCGTTGTTCACGTGGTCACTGCTGCCGCTGGTGCTGATCGGCCTGCCGCGCCTCTATGGCAGCTGGCACATGGTGCTGACAGGGTTGCTGCAGCATATCGGCCTGGCCGACAATGTCGTCGACCACCGGCTGAACACGCGCACCGTCTACATGAACCCGGTCAGCCGCTTCATCTACTGGAACATGAATTACCATGTCGAACACCATATGTTCCCGATGGTGCCCTATCATGCGCTGCCAAGACTGCACGAGCTGATCAAGCACGACCTGCCGGTGCCGAACCCGTCCATGTGGCATGCCTATCGCGAGGTCTGGCCGGTGCTGCTTCGACAGCTGAAATATGAGGATTTTTATCTCGAGCGGAAATTGCCGCCGACAGCCAGACCCTATCGCAGCGAATTTCACCAGGTGGATATGTCGGCGGCCGCTGAATAGCGATAGCGAATTTTGCCGGAGCCGGAGATGGCTGACTGGATGAAGCGTGCGCGGTGGACGACATCTCGAAAGAGGATGTCATCTGCTTCGATCCTCGCGGCCGCAGCTTCGCGGTTTGCCGCTCGCCCAATGACGAGTTCTTCGCCACCGACGGATATTGTACGCATGAGAAGGCGCATCCGGCCGAAGGGCTGGTGATCGACGACGTCATCGAATGCCTTGAAGCATATTGGCCGCTTCAATTGCGGCCGGCCAAGGCCAAGGCGCGCCGGGTCTGCGTCAATCTCGCGATCTATCCGGTGAGAATCGAGGCCGGCAAGGTGATGCTCCAGATCTGACGCTTGGTAACCGGTCCAGCACCGCGTTTAGCAAAGCAGAGTGACGTTTTCATAGCCGAAAGAGACGGACCGTGGCCGATCTGCGCCATGAAGGCTAAGCCAGCTGACCATGCTGCGCGTGCTGGTCATTGACGTGGCCGAGGGGCGCCGAGCGGGCAGGGGTCGATCGTCTCGGTACCGCTGGAGCTGTGCTGAACCCTATATCGCGATGCGGCCCCCAGCCTGTTCACCGTGCGGGCTAGAATTTCTTCGAGATCGGCACCGCCGGCGGTTTTCTTAGTTGGGCTTTCCGCCTCTGATCGACGAGGTCCTGATTCACTGCTGCTTCTGCTGATCAGCTTTGAGGTGCTGATTGTGCGGTTTGATCTGGCAGCGTTGATACTGGGCGCCACCGCGATCGAAGCGGATGGACAGCGCCTACCGCAGCGGCAAAACGACCGCTGAGCAAGATCAGTGTGAGGGAAGGAGATGGAATTTATTGGTGCGCAGCAAGCGCGGCAAAGCTGCGCAGCTGATCGTGGCTGGAAAGCGTCGCTACAAAGGCGGTGCGTTTGTCAGTTTGGAAGCCGACACGCGTCCGGCAGGCGACGGCGATCTCGCTGGCTGACTGCGGCGCGGGATTATTGTTGAACGACGGCAGGAAGTAGGCTCGGTCCGCCGTGCGTCCAGGACTCGCGTTCGAGTGGATTATGGTTCGGGGTGACGATAGCCGATCTGCGCAGCCCCGAACCTCCAGCGCTTTCCGCATGTTGGGCAGGGGTAGAATTGTCACTTTCACGCTCGATCTGCTCCGCGTGTGCGTCAGGATGATGCTACACTCAAACTCTCGAAGGTTCATGATCCTCTTCGGTAGCGACGGATTCATGCCGTAAGCGAGCCGCCCCGGGAAACTGATTTCAATTCCTTCGCAGCCGCGGTCAACGAGGCGCGGTCATTCCCGGCGGCTTTGATGAGCTCCATCACCTGCTCAGGCGTGATGCCGTTCTGCTGGGCAAAATGCTCGACTTCGTTGCGTTCGTTGGACGAGACCCGGTTCTTGTGGCGAAAATCACGCTCGGTTTTATTGTCCGTCATCATCTTCTCCTTTCAACCTCAATTCGCCGGCCCCAACCGCCCGCTGGAGCAAAAGTTCCGAAACCGCCGTACGCGAAGGCCCATCGAGCCTCGCTAGGGCTGCTGTGAGTAGAAGTAAGCTCCAGCTGGCGAAAGCTGGGGAGCTTGTCCAATGCCGGGGTGGGCTCGGCGCACGCCGTGGCATCGCTCCGGCGACTTTCACCACCCGCCCAGAACACGGGTGGGAGCAGCCTCGGAATGTTTGCCCGACCGCCAGGCAATGAAGATGGAACTACGCGACACCGAGTTCCTCGTCCTGTGGCATCAGCAGACGCTCTCGTGGATGTCTTACCCGGCATTCTCGCCCGAATGATCGAAGTGGATGGCGAGGCCAAAGGCGAGCGCTCGCTCGGCGATCATATTGACAAGATGGCTTTCGCCGATCGACAGCGCCGGAAGGGCCTCTTTCAACGCCTCGAGAGCATGCCGTGTCGACAAAAGACCCCGCCGCTTGCGGCTGCTCACATATTGATCGATCAGGGAATCCAGTGGCATCTGCCTGCCTCCGCTTCGGACAGGATCTCGTAGCGTGGCTGCGGAGCGACAGCATTCACATTGGTTAAGAGACGGCGGCGAACGCCATCATGCATGCCGCCAACAGACGGCGGTGGGGCTGATTTACGCCGGGTTGGAGCGCTATCCTAGGGTAAGCATGGCGCGACCGTCGCGCCGGGTTCGGACATTTCGATGCTACTGCTCCGGTACCGCGGAGGTTTGTGGATGGTTGCGTGCCGCCTCGGCGATTTCCGGAATGAACTTCGTCGCGGTGCAGCTTCGGTTTACATTGGCGCGGGCGGTAAATACCTCTTGCCCGCAGACTTGCGAAGCGAGCGCGATCGGCACATGCACCGCCAGTGGCAACTCGGTCTCAGCCACTCCTAGATGTCTTGCAACCTGTTGCTTCACCTCCGGCCGGCCGAGCGAGACGTCAACGCCGACATCATCCTTGGCGGTCGGCGACGATCCTTGCGCCGGCAGACGATCGTGCTTGCCTGTTTGCGATGAGTCGCCGGATTGTTGAGCCGGCTGACTTGTCTGCGCAGATGCCTGGGCGCCCAAAATCAGCGAGGCCCCCAGCCCCAAAAAAGCCCGGAGCCCCAAAGACACAATCCGAAGTCCGAATGTGCTCATTGTCATGTTCCTCACCGTGGGTTCAAACTTGGCGCCGCTCAGAGGTCGGTGTTGCTTCGGCCTCTTTCGAAGACAGGGATGTCTTCCTCGTCCTCATCATTGTCACCGGTTGGTATGTCCTCGGCGTAGCTGCGGGTCAGTTCCTCGGTTTCGCTTAAGCCGTCCATCGTCTCATTGGCGCCTGCCCCTTCATCATGACGACCGGTAATTTCGCTGCGGGGCCTTGCGCCGAGCGGCTGGTCGACATCGTCGGCTCCCACGAAACCTGGCTCCGCGCCGTGCCTGTCTTCGTGGCCCACGGGGCTGTCCAACACGGCGGCATCCTCCGGGCGAATGGGTTCATCATTGGCGAAGTCACTTCGTCTCGAATGCGAGGTCTCGTTTTGCTTTGGCATGTCAGGTCTCCTGTTCGTTTGGCAACTTCGACGACGCTGGTGCTTGCACGCCGGACTACCTGAGCGACGCACCTTTAGAGTTCCTGCATCGACCACCGCTTAAAGGTTGCAGCGTCCCTGAGCGCGGAGGCAGTGTTGGCCACAGACTCCACAGCGCCGCGAAGAACCAACGTCGTGGCCAGATCCACTCAGCCCTGAGAACCGCTCTTGCTCAGTTGCTGGGCATGTTTGAAATGCTGCCGGATCACCGGCGCGGTCTTTTTCGCATGGGCCGCCAGATGTTTTGCCTGACCGTTTTCTGCATAGGAGGTCATCAGCGTCAGGGCTTCCTGGTGCGCTGCCACCTGGGTGTCGATATAGGCGTTATCGAACGCCCCGCTGCTGTCGTTGCTCAACGCTTCCAATTGGGCAGCATGCTTGCTTGTCATCTCCGGCGCCACTGCGACGTCGTCCTTCTTTGCCGCCGCAATGAGCCGCTTGGAAGAGGTCGTGTGGTCCTTGATCATCATGCGAGCGAATTCCTTCACTCGTGATGTCTTCGATTTCCGCAGTGCCAATTCACTCGACTGGATCTCGAACATATCTGAGCTCGCAGCTGCTTTGACAAATTCCTGCGGGGACGTCATCGCGGTCTGAGCCATTGCCCCCGGGCTGATGAGACCGATGGCGATCGCAGCTAAAAGCGCTTTGACGAAATGCATGTGGTGCTCCTGCAATATTGCTTAACTGGCCCAACACGGCCGAGCTGCCGTTGTTCCCCTTTTGGTGACAATAAATACGGGGCGGCAGGCGTGGACCCCGGATGGCTCCGGCTCAGGGCTTTGATCATAGATCCGGCCGTAGCCAAGACCGGTGACTGCGCGGAGCTCAGCGCGGCCGTCGGCTTGGTGGGCAGCACGTTGTGCGACATTCAAATCTCCTAAAGAAATCGTCGGCCATCGTCGCGATGCGTCACTATCGGGTCCGTAAATGCCCAAAAATGTCCCATCCTTTGAAGGGCAACAAGGAGGCGTACTATGGCAAGAATTTTTGAAATTCTTATGGGCAGTCTGACTGCCGGATCTGTTCTCGCAATTCTTTGCATGCCAGCGACAGCAGCTGGAATTAAATGTCGGAGGCGTCGGCGGGTATCCGTCGGCAGCGGAGGCGCCAGCGCTAATGTGGGCGGCAACAGCGGCGCTACGGCTAGCGTGTCCCTAGGCGGTTCTGGGGCAAATGCCGCAGCCTCCGTCGGCGACACTGGCGGAGCGACTGCTTCCATCGGAACCGGCAGCGCCAATGTCGGTGTCGTCACCGGGGTTGGTACCGACGTAAATGTCGGCGTTGGAACCAATCCAGCCGCCAACCCCAGCAACCCGACCGCTTCGAGCAACCCGAATCTGGCTAGCGTTGTCGGCGATATGTCGAACGCCCAGGTCACTCGGATGAAGAAGCGCTGCGTCGAAGTGCTTAGCAACGAAGACACCTATGATCGTGACCTGCGCCGGCTCTGCCTGCTGATCTCGCGCCGCTAACCAGCGACCCCTTTCCGACCTGTCGGGGCTGTCGACATGACACTCTCCAGTTCCGACAGTGGAAGCCCGCCCGCCGAAAGGTTGGGCGGGCTTTTACAGTCAGCGTCCTTCCATCCGCAGCAGACAATCGCGCTTGGCATCAGCGACCTGGCCGAGCAAGCGATGGAAGACCGCGCGGACAAGCTGGGCATATCCTGCGCAGAGGAAGTCGGCAGCGTGTACGCGGCGATTCTCGGTGCTATCGTGCACCGCGATGCCGCTTGGCTGACTGACCGAGGCCGCGCTATATCGCGCCCGGCGGGCGTATTCAGTTCAGCGAGCCTCTGCCGGGGGGAAGCCAAGACCATCTTTCACTTGCTCGACAAGGCCGGACTTGAAGGCAAGGTGTCGAAGCGCAAGGACAGCAAATACCGTCGACCAACTGGCTGAAGGCCAAGTGCTTTGCGAACGACGAGTTCGATCTGCTCGGCGTCGAGCGTGAAGCGGGCAAGCCGGCGTTCGCTGAGGATGACACAAATCGCCGTGCCTAAGAAAGATCAGGAGCGCGCCACCTACGCCTGGATGTACGGCGCCCAAGCGTGCAAGGATGGCAAGGAGCGTGAGGTGCCATTACTGGCAGGAACATGGGTGGCTGCAGGGTTTTGACGGTGTGCCGATGGCTGGTTTTGGATAGACCAAGACCGTCAACGACGAGATGGAAGCCGAGGTCGACGAAGCCGCCGTCGAGCGGCCCGACGAATAGCCATTTTGCCATGTGCCGTATGTTCGTTTTTGATTGAAGAAAGGGTTTCGTTGGGCCTATAAAGATTGCGTTTACCATTGCCTTTTTGGGAGGATGCGATGGTTGCAACGCCCATAGATATCGCTCAAGCGGCCACTGCGACTACGGCCACCTTGCTGAAGTGGCAGAAGTCCATGGAGGAACGCGCCACGTTTCGCCAGAACATGGATCAATCGCGCAGGGCGATCCAAGCCTCACGCGATCTGCTGAAGCGCCTTCGTCAACGTCATCGCGACGACGATAGCGGCGCGGATGCGCTAAAGGATTAGCCGCCAGGGCAGATGTGAGACGGAGGTCCGGGAACGGATTGGGGCCACGTGCGGCACCTAATGTCGCGATGGTGATGGCCGATGATGTGCTTGAACAGGAGATTGCCCATCTCCTGCATTGCCGTCATATCCGGGTAAGCCGCTAAAACGGAGCCTTCACCACCGACGCTGCCGAGCAGCGGGATCAACACGAAGCTGTCATCCCGAAACTTGCTTATGGTGGTGATCGTGAAATCGTAGTCGGGATAGGCCTCATCAAGCAGGGCCCTGATCTCGGCGAGGAATTCAGGCGTCTCGAACTGTGCGCCGATCGGCGGCACCACAATCATGTCTTTGCATACTTGCATCTCGCGCCTTCCCAAGCCGTCTCATCGTGAGCGGCTGTTCCGCCAAGGTCAAATCACGTCTTCCCTGCCGATGATCTGGAGTCAGCAAAGTTATTCACACGTCGACAAGATGGTTAGAATTGTCGCGGTTCGGTTAAGACCTCGATCATGAGGCGTGGCGCATCGTGTTGTTGGGTCTACATATTGCCTTCCTGACCCTACCCGGTAGCTCAAGCCCGTTGCCCTAATTGGCAACGGGTTTTTTTACGTCTTCATCTGGCACAGTTGATCTAATGGTATGGAACCGCGACGACAACCAAGCAATTCTGCCTTAAGCGGTCGATTCCTCGGATGTAGCCGTGACTACGAAAACCCGCTGGTGCGCGCGCGGCGGGGTTTCTTGGCATCAAGACCCTACCCCGCCCTCAGGCCCGTTGCTTAATTGCGGCGGCCTTTACAGGTCCGGCGCCGCTATCTACTGCTGAATAGGTGGAGTCACGAGACCCGGAAAGGGCAACACGTTGCCGCCCGTCCCCCGCCGGCGGCGCAGTTCAATCTCGCGATAGACCAGGATGCCCATCACCATTTCCGCGCTGGCGATTTCCGATCTCGATGGCAACGACTTGAGCAATTGGTGCAGTTGTCGCGTTTCCATGGTCGCAATGTGGGCGGCAATGGCTTCGATGCTATCGCCCAAATTCGCCAGTAACCCTGCGGACATCTGCATTGCGCTACTCTACAGCCGGGAAAACGTGTTGAGATGCAGACGCGTCCTTTGGCCTTCCGCAAAGGCCAAAGCATAGGATTCGAGCTTGAATGATCGGGTGAGTTCCTGGTCTTCCTCGACCACGCGAACAAACCACTCGCCACAGGCTTCGCCAACTTCGACACAAGGGCGTGCTTTGCGAATTGGAATGATGTCAGCCAGGGCGTTGCCTCCCAGCAATCAGGCCAAACGGGATTGTAACGTCGTAAGCGGTCTTCAACAAGAAGAGTTTGGGCAGCAATACGAAACTGAGGTGTGGGCCACAAATGGCCGGCGCCATGGGTTGGGGAACCTGGGTGGGCACCGGCCAAGAGCGGACAGGTCCGCCGCGATGCATACATCGTCGATTGGTGCCGCGGTGGTAATGGTGTGATCGCGGAAGCTACGCTTTAGCCTTAGCCGCCGGCCTTGCCTTGCCCGTTACAGTTGCCGTGGGCTGCGGTGCCTTCCTACCCAGACCGATCGACTTCGCCATGGCAGACCGTGAGGCCGCATAGTTGGGAGCGACCATCGGATAAGTGGATGGCAAGTTCCACTTTGTTCGATACGCGTCAGGAGTGAGACCGAAATCCACGCGCAGATGTCGCCGAAGGGTTTTGAACCGCTTACCATCTTCAAGACAGATGATGTAATCGGGAAATACTGACTTCTTCGGATTTACCGCAGGCACTGGTTCTTCGGTCGCGGCAGCCACGCGATGGCCAATCCCAGACAGCGACGCGTGCACTGAGGCTATCAGGTCCGCCAAACCCGCGACCGGCACGGGATTGTTGCTGACGGTCATGGTGTGAGTCCTCGAATTTGAGAACGATCTATTATAGCTGCTGCCGCAGCTGCGCAACTCGAGGCCCGATGATGGGCCGCTTCCCTCGTAAGCACCAATCCTGTTGAGCCTGTGTTTGCCGATGGAGGAAAGGACCATCCGAAGCAGTGCCAGACTTATCACAGGTTAAGTCGGTCCGGTGTTTATGATATAAGGTCGGGCATCATTCGCGTTCTGCTGGCCGCGGGTGACTGAGAGACCATAGCGCTCCCGCCCAAACGGAGAGCCGACATGCTTTATCAAAGCCCATTAACCGCCAAGTTCCATCGTGCCTTCACCCTCACGTCAGGTGAGCGTCAAGCTCTCGACGCGGTAAGAATAAGGATCGTTGCGATTGGCGCAAACCAGAACTTGGTTCGGGAAGGCGACCAGCCGTCCCGGTGCATAATGGTCCTGGCTGGCTTAGCCAGCACCTCGAAGGTAACAGGAGACGGGAAGCGTCAGGTCACTGCTTATCATGTGCCTGGCGACATGCCCGATCTGTTGAGCCTGCACCTCGATCTGTTGGATAGCGACGTTCGAACGGTGAGCGCTTGCAGTGTTGGCTTCATAGATCACTCGGCTATACGGCTGCTCTGCGAACGCCACCCCAGGCTGGCGGCAAATCTTTGGCGAACGACACTGGTTGATGCATCGATTTTCCGCGAATGGGTGGTCAATGTCGGGAAGCGCCAAGCGCTTGGCCGAGTGGCCCACCTTCTCTGTGAAATCATGCTACGTATGGAAGACGCCGGACTCGCGTCCGATCAAACCTGCGCTTTTGCTGTGACTCAAGCTGACCTTGGCGAGGCGACAGGGCTGTCGGCAGTCCACATCAACCGCACGCTCAAGTCTCTTCGGGAGAAGCGCCTTACATCACTTGTGAATGGCCAATTGACCATCCATGATTGGGAAGGACTGGCCTTTCTTGCTGAGTTCCGGCACGATTACCTGCACTCAGCAAGGACCAATAAAACGGCCGAGTTCATGTCAATGCACTGATTGCTCCAGGGGAAAATCGCCAGAAATGCGGATTGGCTCCAAGGGTAGCCGGACCACTTGTTGGCCTTCGCTGACCATCAGCGGTGCGATCGCCCCCCAAACATGTTTTGCCATGGTGGCGCGGCGGAAATGATCAGCAGGTTGATACCAAGCCTGTCTGGCTTGCTTCTTTTTGATGCGGCAGGCGGGGCCGCCTTGCCCCAGGCCAAACGCAGGCCCCAAACGAAACCGGCCTCACTTGGTGCACGCTCCTTTTACCGCGCGGTCAATGCTTTGATGGCGCGTCGAAGCGTTAGCGCAAGGGGTTCACTTGCGCGCAGAGTGCATTCGAATGCTTCCGGCCCACACGGGCGTTGACTATCCGTATGGCCGTCTGGGTCGTGGAGGTTAACTGGGACGGGACACCTGCTCTCCTTGCCAGCCTTCGGAACGTTTCCTCGCAGCGTGCGCAGGAGGAACGTCGACGTCAATCCCAGAAGCTCGGAGCAATTGGCCGCCTCGCAGCCGGCATAGTTCACGATATCAACAATCTGATAGCAGCGTTCGACTCGGGCCTGCGGCTCCTGCAAAAGCAACTCGCCGAAAATCCCGGCGATCCGAAATCAGCCATCCTGATCGACGAACTGCTCAAACGAACACAGAACGGCGGGGCACTTACGCAGCAATTGCTTGCGTTTTCTCGGCGCCAGTCGCTTACGCCCGAAGGCATTGATCTGAACGGACGGATCGAACAGCTTTCGATGCTGCTGGAACGAACGCTCGGGAGTGCAATCAAAATTGAACGCAACTTGGACGCGGCGCTTGGCCCTGTTCTGGTCGACCCAACCAGCTCGATGTCGCCATGCTCAATCTGGATGAACGCCAAGGACGCCATGGCCGGCGTGGGAACGCTCACAATCGAGACTAGCGATGTCCCTGACGACATCGACGACGTGCATTCACTGGCGGGTTCGTGCGTTCGTATGACCGTGCGCGATGCCGGTTGCGGCATGAACAAGGAGATTCTGGCGCAGGTCTTCGAGCCGTTCTTCACCACCAAACCCGATGGACGCGGGACTGGACTTGGACTTAGCCAGGTTTATGGCTTCGTCCAACAATCCGGCGGGCACATTCGGATCGAGAGCGAAGCTGGTGAAGGAACAAGCGTCCATCTTTTTCTGCCGCGTGTGCAGAAGCAGTAACCAAGCTCTGCCGGGATCGCTTTGCATTGGGTATGGCGGAAGTGACGTGGCCAGTCCGCCAAAGCAATCCCGTAGAGCGACATAATGGGTGGTTAGCGGCCGCTTTAGAGATCGGGTGCAGAGGGTACACGGGCTTTTCCCCCTTTATCCTTTTTTCTCCCGGCCGCGCCACCGTCTATTATCGGCGGCTAGGCCGCTATCACCTTCTGAGCGGGTTAGCGATGGAGTGCCTTGGACGGTGAAAACGATTCCGGCATCCTCAAACGCTTTGCGGATGGCGGCGATGTTGTGGGGACGCGGTTTCCTGTATCCGTTCTCAAAAGCGCTGATCACCATCTCGCTAAGATTGGCCTTGGCGGCAAGTCGCACACGCGGCCAGTTCAATAGGGCTCGTGCTGCTCTGACTTGATCTGCTGAGAGTAGGGTTCGGCTGTCCATAGCCAGTCGAACATTTAGTATCGCTAAACTGTTCCTCTTGACCTTCTGCGATTTCTAACGGTGTGAGGCCGGCCTGTCGCAAGCCGTCATCGATTATGGCTGCAACCTTTCGGACGGTTGTTACCTCGGCTCCAACAAGACGTGCTGCCTGCATTCTTGCTTGGAGATCAGCCAAGCGGGCAACCAGGGCTTGCGTCCTCTCGAGTTCAGGGTTCGTCATGTTCATTGTCCAGCTGAGTGGCAATTTGAATTTGTCCGGCTGAGTAGCGTTTGAATGCACACACTCGCCACCCAAGGGTGGCGAGCGTGGGTTCGTTCGAAATCTCAGTCGTAAACTTTCACGATCTTGCGGGTGCCCGGATCGACCAGGACCGTGCGGTTGTCGACCACCACGTAACGGTATTTGACGTTCGGGACCTCGTGGATCTCCACAGTTTCCGGCAGAGCTGTCCCGACGTTCAATTCCACGCCGGGAAGGTTCACCGAAGCCAAGGGCTGCTTCTTGACATACTCACGGATGACCGTGTCCTGTTCCGGCTGGATGATAATGTCGTCAGCGGCGGCGGAGCCGATCCCCGCCAAGAGCAACATGGCTGCGGCGGTGTTCACAAAGTGCATCTTCATATCTTCTCTCCTGCAAGGACCGGCACACGACGATCATCGTCCCGCACTGCCCGGCAACCAACTTTGAACCGGGGTAAACGTTCCCGCCTACGCACCTTTGTCTAATCCGATTGGTCTAAAGTCCGACCGTACAACGCAATGGTCTTACCTTTGGACTAGGCGGAACGGATTAGGGCTTCAGGTTGTTGGTTCTCCACAACGGGAGAGAACAAATGGATCAAAGTGTTGGCCAGGCGCGATGGTTGCTCGCACCGATTTTTGCAACAGCCGTTACCTTTCTGGTAATGGCGGTCGTCCTTAGCTGACATGTCTTGGATCGGCGCAGCCAGGTCCCTTCCTGCGCTGATAGGATTCGCGAGTTGCTTGAGCGGCTGGCGAATCCTCTATTTTACCGTGCGCTGGGCCTGCTCCTTCAGCAGGCGGGGCGCTTCGTTCAGCTCATGTAAGTTGGGAGGTTTACTATGCATCGGCGATCCTTTTTGACAGCGATGTTTGGCGTTGCAGGGGCAGCAGCCTTTGCAAGCGCGGTCCGGCCTATCAACGCATTGGCCGGTGTTCCAGCGGCCAAAAGCGGCATTCTCGAAGAACTCGACGCGCCAGACGCCTTCGACAACGAAGGTACTCACGCGGAAGTGGAGCCGGTCAACCATCGGCGCTACTACGACCAAGATTACGACCCAGACTACGACCCAGATTACTACCACCGGCGCCGCCGCCGGCGGGGCTGGAGAAGAGTCTGCCGTAGTTACTGGCGACACGGGCGCCGTCGGGTCCGGTGCTATCGCCGACGTGGTCCTTCGGTCGTCTTGCGATTTTAGCTAGTCGGCTGCTTCTGCCCATGGCCCGTTCCGGCTGACGTGCTGAGAACGGGCCGGTACGATTCCTTTTTCGTGGCAAACGCAATCCATCTGAGGGCACTCATCAGCAGCGCCGATGGACCTGACTTACAGCTTGGTGGTGTCGCTGTGGTGCGCCAGGAGCGGTCTGACGATCCCTCTTGTGCAGCCCTTCGGCTGCCGCCAGCCTGGGAAAGCTTTTCGGAACGTTTGGTTCTGGCCGTTAGGCCACGGGGCCAAGCTCAGCCATCAGGACACCCCGCAAGCGATGAGCAGCGGGGCCTGGTAAGGCCCGGCGACCTCCTTTTGACATACGGGGGAGAAACCAAGAAGGGCGCCGAGCCTTACCGGCGCTGCTTTGAGGCAGACGACGCCGGACGAGATGAGAGTAGGCGATCATGCTAATTTCTGCGAACCATGCGAATGAGGGAAAGCCGTGTGCGATTCTTCGCTATCCAGCCACGAACCTCTGCCTTTCGGACATGGCGGTCCGTCGCTCGATCGATGATGAAGAACGCCTGATGTAGCTGCTCGACTTCGTAGAGCCCGACCCGGATCTCGAACCCTGTCTGGCCAGTGGCATCGAAGTCACCGGGACCAATGACAGGGAAGGCGACGACGATGGCGAAGCGGACGACGAGCGCGAAGCCAACGATGCCGATTATGGCTTCATAGAGGGAGGGCAAGGCCTATAATTGTCCGGTCGAGAATGAATAGCCCGCTGCCTCACGGTGGACTGGCTTCAGTTTTTGTGCGGCACGATGTAGCGACTGCTCACCGCACCCGCCCCTGTGCCCCGCGTGACGACAATCGTGCTATACCCGGCTGGAACGGAACCTGTAGCGGAGGGGTCGATCGAACTGCATCGCCCGACGATCTCCCCGTTGGGAGCGCCCTCGAGCCTCACGGCTAACGCCAACTGGCATGTGTCAAGGGATCCGAACATGGCCGGTGATGTATCGAGTGGCTTGCAGACTCCCTGGGCGGGACTGCAAGAAAGCAAAATCATCACAGCTGCAGTTGCCGGATCCATTCGTGAAGCTCCGTTGTTCGACGAGCCTCAACGCAGAATAGCGAGCTTTGTTTCGTCGGTGCTAAAATACGAGTTTTCTGGTCTGGCTCACGGGGGCGGGCTTTTCATTGTCACAGCTTTCGCCTCTCAATTGTCCCGATCCCGAACGGTAAAACAGCCATCCGACGAGACACACCGAGGGGATTGCGATGGCCAGAAGGATGCCGCCGGCAATGTTCACCATCAACATGAAATCCATCGGACCTCTCCCTCTTATATGCCGACAGTCGGAAACTCGTGAAATCAACATGGGTGAACAGGTTGCGAACATGCTGCTACGGTTTTTGCAGAGCCAAGAGATGAGACGAGACGGACCAGCACGACAGGGACTAGCTCTCGTCGCAACAAATTGACACACAAGGACTCGACGGAGTCGAACGGCAAGGGCAGGGACGCCATCAAGCGAATTTCAAAACAGATGCCTTGGCCGACGGGTAATCGCTGATAAGATCAAGGTATGCCCTGAGGTGACGTCACAAGGCAGTGTGCTTGGGTGTCGATCGGGCGGGCGGGTCGGAGAGGAACGGCAAATTCGGTGATGTCGCAATCGTCGGCATCACGAGCCCGCTGTATGGCGCTTAGAGCTTCGAACTCCCGCTTCGGCGCGGTGTCCATTTCGTTGCCGAAGCAAGTTCGTGACCGTGAAATCAGCTAACCGGCGCCGAAGGAGCGTCAGCATGGCGACGCCGCAGGCGAGACGCCGCGCCGCCGCCCCAAACGAGGGTGCCGTTTCAAGGCTGGTGATTTGGCCAGAGCACAGGGTGCGATTCTGACTACGCACAAGCCAGACGCTGTCATGGCGATGCTGGGTGGCCGGGCGTAGCGGCTTCGAAGCCGCCGATTACAAGTATTCTCGCTCTGTGGCTGCCGATTCTGCGATTAAGGATTGGATGAATAGGCATGGGGGAGAAAGGCCGCTATTCTAAGCCTCATTCCCCCTCGATGCAGGAATAACGAGATCATGGAGTAGGAAAATCTCATGCTATGCGGCGGAGGTGCTTACACGGGCGAGATTCACACCCGCCCAACGACAAGGCGCCCATCCGCTGCCCGATGGACGGTGGATAGAGTTTTGGTGTCATGAGCCAAACCCACACATTACAACCGTCATCTATCCGCGTCCCGGTACAACCACGGCTGGTGCCGGCGATCAAGGCGGCGCGTTATCTCCACCTGACGCTGCGGGAATTCATGGAATTTCTGCCCGCGTTGCAGGATCAAGGCTTTCCCAAGGCCTGCCCAATCACCGGCAACTACGACATGGTTGCGATCGACGCCTGGCTCGGTTAACGCTCGGGTCTTGCAGGATCAGGATCCGGCGCGCAGTCTAGCATTGACATTGCAAGAGCGAGGCTGGCGACCCTTGGGTAAGATCAAGTTGAAGCACTACGTCATCCGTAAGGGCAAATACGGCTACTGGCTGCCGACGCCGAAGATGGTCGAAGCTGGCTTCAGATGCATTTCCTGTGGAATCGACGGGCCTGAGGCTTGGACGATAGCCCGGGAGTGGGAAGACCGCTGGCAGGAACTCCGCAAGGGCAGGGAGCCGTCGCGCCTGCATGTATGGCCAAAGGATTCCATCGGAGACGCCTTTGCACGCTATCGCCGCATGGATGCATGGAAGCGCAAGCCACCGCGCACCCGCGAGGATTGGGAGCGCGGCTGGACCTTCATCGAGCCGTACTTCGCCGACCTGCCGCCAGCCGACATCACCCTCGAGCTGCTCGACGACTGGTATGGCCGTCTGCTCCGGGTCAAAGGTGTCGACATCGCCTACCGTGCCGTAAAGCGTGGCGTTCGCTGTATAATTTCATGGCCGGCATGAAGCTATGCCCGCCCGGCTCCGACCCATCGCAGGCGATCCGCCGCCAGACGCCACCACCGCGCCACCAGACCTGGACGGCAGGCGAGGCGGGGCGCCTGGCGCGCCGGCTACCGCGAACTGGCCTGCATCATCGCCGTTGCGTGGGACACGAGCTTCTCACCCGTCGACGTGCGCACGCTCACACCGGCGCAGGCAATGCAGACAGCACAGGAATGGGGTTTTCTGATTGCACGCAGCAAGAGTGGCGAGGCGGCTTTCGGCACGCTGTCGTCACGCACGCAGCGCCTGGTGCTGGCCTATGTCGAATCCTAGGCGTCACCCTGCTTGACGATGCGCCGATCTTTCGCTCGCGCGGTTTCGCGCCGGGCCCGAAGGGCGGCCGGCCGCGCGCCGGCGTGCCTTACACGAAGGATTCTCTGGTCGACGACTTTGCCGATCTGCGCACGCTGGTATTCGGGACATCGGAGAAGCGGCGGCTGATGGACATGCGGCGTTCCGGCGCGGTCGAGGCGAATGCCGGAGGCGCGTCGGTCGAGGCAATCTCGGCCAAGATGGGCAACTCGATCGACGGGAACAAGGCGCTGCAGAAGACCTATATGCCGGTCAATCTGGCCGCCGTCCGCTCAGCTGACGCCAGCCGCCGCAAGGGCAGAAAAGCTGCTTGGTCTGGAACGGAACGAATACAGAAAGTTGAAACTCTCCGGAGAATGAGAGTTGAAACTTTTCAAGGGGCGGTAGCTAACCCCTTGAAATTAATGGCGCGAGTGACGGGGCTCGAACCCGCGACCTCCGGCGTGACAGGCCGGCACTCTAACCAACTGAGCTACACCCGCGCATTGGACGAGCACGTGTCAGCCGTGTTCGTCGTTGGGGCGGTGGATAAGGGGTTCGCCACCGGGTGTCAAGCGCAGCTGGACAGCATAAACGCATCAGGAGAAGGTTTTTTGACAGGCGGCACTTTGCCCGCGAAAACCACTGTGCGGCTAAGCTAGCAGCTGCTCATTTGGCCTTGCGAAGCCGGTTGCGACCGCTTAAAGGTCCGGCCGGAGCGGGCGATTAGCTCAGTTGGTAGAGCGCTTCGTTTACACCGAAGATGTCGGCGGTTCGAGCCCGTCATCGCCCACCACTCAAGCTCTTGATAAATCGGTGCTTGCCCGGAGTTACGGTCTCATATCCGGTTGTACGCGTTGTCGGCATTCTGCTTCCTGGCCTTGTCGCGTTCGAAAGGGGTGACGCAGACCAAGTCGCTCTCGAACGCTTCACGCCAGACGTAGCCGTCGCGGCAGGTGCTGTCGCCGTAAGGTCCGCCGGTCGGCGAACGGTTGTTGCGGGCATTTGCATTCTGGGCCTGCACCTCGCCGTAGTCGGCAGGACTCACGCACACGCTGTCGCCGAAGATCGCCGATCGCCAGACGAATCCTTCCTTGCATCCTTTGGCCTCGATCGCTGCGGGCTCGATAGGCGACGGCAAAGGGGAGGGCCTCGGCCACAACGCCACCGTTGTCCCGCCGATGCCGAGCGCGATCATCGCGGCCAGCCCGTACAGCAGCCAGAGCCTCGGCCGCCGCGCCGCTGGCTTCGCTATCGCCGACGCAATCGCCGCCATATCGTCGTTGAAGCGCTCGTGGCGGACCTCCATGGCTTGACGCTTGGCCAGGTCCTGCAGATCGGGTGGCAAGGCGCTTTTCTTTGGCATGCTGGCGCCGTTGACGAGCACGGGGATGACGCGCACCCCAGCCTGGAGTGCCGTACGGATCTCCTTGCGCACGAAGTCGTCGGGGGACTCCAGCCGAACCTGGCCCTGCTCATCGGTAAGCGCGGCCCACTGCGGCCCCACGATCGCCAGCATGATTTTGCAACTGGCCAAACTGCGGGCAAGCGCGACCTCAAAGTCATCGCCGGGGTTGAGCTTGTCGACGTCCATGAAGATGGACGCATCAGGAAGCGCGCGGTTCAGATTATCGTAGACGCGGCCCGCCACGCCGGAATCGGTCTGCCGCCGGTAGTTGATGAATACGTCGCCAAGCAAGGCCTGCCTCTTCCGACATGAACGAGAAGGCCTCAAAGTAGCATGAGCGGTGACCTCGCAGCTAGTCTGGCGACAGACTGGCCATTACTGCGGATGCAGTCCGTTTCACGTCTCGCCAGAGGACACATGCACCGGCCCTTCGCGTCGCACGGTGGACTAAGTACAAGAGGCCATTACGGCGCGTCGCCAAAGCGGAATATACACAAATGTCTTCCGTCTGGATGGCAGCTGCAGAGCAAGTTCGGCCCACGCCCGCAACGCCAGGCGAACAATGCCTTTACCGGATTAACTTGGCGTATCCGGAAAAGCAGGTTCCTCCGGAAGGGCAGGGTGTTCTGGAAGGGTGGGTTCACCTGCACGGGTAGGTTCATCAGGAAGCTTAATATCTTGAGCGTCTATGCAATGTCGCTCTCTCAAAACCGGGGAACCGCTTTTGAGCGCCACGCATTGGGTGAGCACAGAAAGACGATCGGCTCCGCCACTTCTTCCTGTTTCGGCTCGCCGATGCGGGCAAGCGTGTACTTGTCGACGTTGTTCGCATACGGCTTCGATATCGGCGTAGGTGCCGTGTCACCGTGCCGCGATAAGGGTTCACAGCGGTCGAGTTGACGATAGCGTTCTCAGCGAAGATGTCGGCGGTTCGAGCCCGTCATCGCCCACCATATCTGGCCGACCATATCTCGAATGCCGGGCGCGGCCGCAACGAGCCGCACCCGCCGTTCTTCCCCGGCGCCACCTATCGTTTGACGTAGCAGTTCTTCTTCACGCGGCGGATGGGATCCTCGCCAAAGGCGTCGACGCTGCATGTGACGCCGTTCCTGAATACGCCCTGGACGTACTGGCCACGCGCCCCGTATCTCACCAGTTTGCGGCCACGGAACTCGCAGAACCGCCCCTCCGAGGCGCAGGCCACCCATCTGCCGCCGCCCTGGCCGTAGTCGTCATCGCCGTAATTGTCGTCGTCGTCATCATTGTCGCCATAGTCGTTACCGCCGCCGCGCCTCACGATGTAGCAAGCCTTGTCGCGGCCAGGCGCCGGGTCCCCAAAGACGCGATTCGTACACGGCACGGCACGACGATCGATGAAGCGCGAAGTGGTCTGCCCGCGCGCGCCGTAGACCACTTCCGAGGGGTAGGGCAGGCGGCAGATTTCGCCTTCGTCGGCGCATCGCTGCATCCGCTGGGCGGATGCGGTGGCTGGAAAAAGAATAGAGACGGACGAGGCCAGGCCGACCAGGCAGATGAATGTAAACGTCATCCGGATCAAAGCATTGAAGGTTTTTGACACGATTTGTCTCCCGTTCGATTCGACCAGCATGGTACAGCAGCCTTGTTAAATACACGATGAACGAAAGCCCTCCGGGAAGGCAGGACAATGATGGATCATCCAGGGCGCCTGATGCTGCGGTTGCTGTTCGCATTGGCAATCGTCGGCACTGGACGCTTCGCCTATGCAGGGAATGCGGGCGACGGCGTCGACCAGCCGGCGGCCAAGGCCGCCTTGCTCAAGGCCTATCCCGGACTTTTCACCATTTCGGGCAATGTACTGACCTGGACCGACGGCACCACGATGGTGTGGGACGACGGCAAGGCGCGCGACGCCGACGCGCTGCTGGAGAGCCCTGACATCGAAGACATGTTTCGCTACGTCTATCCCGGAGCAGCGGAGGGCGCGCTGGTCCCGGCCGAGGATTTCGATCCCGGCCGCATCCGCAACGAACCTTTCTTCGAGAAGCTCTACGGGGCAAGTGCCGCCGAGGTGGGCAAGCACATCGCCAACCTCAAATGGTTGCCGAAGCTCGGCAAGAAGACCGTGCAGGTCACCAGGATTTTCGGCATCAACGACCGGCTGGGCAAGGTCTCCGCTGCGCTTGAGGCGATGCCCGCGGAGCTGAGCCGTTACGGGCTCAAGCCCGGCGGCGGCTTTGTCTGGCGGCCCATCGCCGGCACGAACCGGTTGAGCGTCCACTCCTTCGGGGCGGCCTTCGACATCAATGTCGGCTTCTCCGACTACTGGTACAACAACAGGAACAAAACCAACCCCAAGGCCCCCATTCCGTTCAAGAACCGGATCCCGCTGGAAGTCGTGGAGTTGTTCGAGAAAAACGGCTTCATCTGGGGCGGGCGCTGGTATCACTACGACACCATGCATTTCGAGTACCGGCCTGAATTGCTGCTTTACAACAAATCCGGCTGATCACGGCGGCAGCAGCCGGAAATCCTTGCCTTCGGGCAGCAACTGGCCGCCGTCGACGATGATGGTGGTGCCGGTGATGTAGCTGGCATCGTCCGAGGCGAGGAACAGGAAGGCATTGGCGACATCGCGCGGACTGCCGAGGCGTCCGAGCGGGATCGAATCCTCCATGTTCTTGATATAAGCGGCGCCCCGATGCAGCTCGATCGCTTCGGTCAGGATGTTGCCGGGCTCGACGCCGTTGACGGTGATGCCGTAGCCGGAAAACTCCAGCGCCGCCGAGCGGATGAAGCCGTTGATGCCGGCCTTGCTGGCGGCGTAGTGGCCATGGCCGGGGCTGGTGACATGCGGACCGGTGATCGATGAGGTGTAGAGCATGCGCCCGTAGCCTTGCGCCTTCATCGGCGCCAGCGCCGCCAGCGTGGCATTGAAGGTGCCGCGCAGATTGACCGCCATCACCCGGTCCCAGTCGCCCGGGCTGGTGTTCTCGATGAGCTGCCAGGGATAGATGCCGGCATTCTGCACGATGATGTCGAGACGACTGTGGCGGCTCAATGCCAGGGCTACCGCGGCCTCAGCATCGGCCATTTGCGAGATGTCGGTGCGGATGAAGGCAGCGCCGAGCTCTTCCGCGGCCGCTTGACCGGCCTCGGCTTCGCTGTCTGCCAGGACCAGCCGCGCGCCTTCCTCGGCAAAGCGCTGGGCGATGCCCTTGCCGATGCCGCGCGCGCTTCCGACGATCAGCGCGACTTTGCTTTCGAGCCGTCCTGTCATGCCAGCCGTCTCCTATGCCAGTCTTTGGCGAATGGTTTGCTTGAAGGCGTCGAGCAGCACGGCGGCGAGCACAAGCAGGCCGTGGATCACCTGGGTGAAATTGGCCGGCAGGCCCATCAGGTTGATCGCCGTGTTGATGGAGGAGAGCAAAAGCACGCCGGCATAGACGCCGGGCAAGGTGCCGACACCGCCTTTCAGGCTGACGCCGCCGATGACGACGGCGGCAAAGGCGTTGAACAACAGCCCGGTCCCGAGATTGGCGGTGGCGCCCGAGGTGCGGATGGCGAGCAGCCAGCCGGCGAGGCCGGCAATGGCGCCGGCAAGCACGAAGGCGATGATCAAATTGCGATTGACGCGGATGCCGGCGCGGAAGGTCGCGGTCTCGTTGCCGCCGATCATCACGAGGTGGCGGCCGAACGGCGTCTTGGCCATGATCAGCGAGAACAGGACGAAACAGGCGACAGCGATCCAGGCGGTCAGCGGCAGGCCCGCCAGCCGCTGGATGCCGAACCAGCGGATGGCCGGCGCCAGATCCTGTGCCGAGCGGCCGCCGGAAATCACCAGAACCAGGCCGCGCACCCAGATGTAGGACGCCAGCGTGATGATGAAGGCGCTCATCTTCACCTTGACCACGAGATAGCCGTTGAAGACGCCGATGA
This sequence comes from Mesorhizobium sp. M0514, assembly GCF_040321145.1. Classification (NCBI taxonomy): domain Bacteria; kingdom Pseudomonadati; phylum Pseudomonadota; class Alphaproteobacteria; order Hyphomicrobiales; family Phyllobacteriaceae; genus Mesorhizobium; species Mesorhizobium sp. M0514. The sequence continues at coordinate 29,318 of NZ_JAMYQZ010000022.1, read as the reverse complement.
GGCCGCCGACGGCGAGCGCAACCAGCAGCGAAACCGGAACCATCAGCCATTGCGGATTGAGCTGTATGCCCATGCCGATGCCCGATGAGCAGAACAGGATGCCGACCGCCATGGCGCTGAGTGCGGCCACCGATTCCACCGACAGGTCCATATGGCCGGCAATGATGACCAGCGACAGGCCGATCGACATCACGCCGAGAACGCTCGAGGCCTCGATGATGTTGGCGAAGATGCCGAGCTGGAAGTAGTTCGGGACGAAGATGGAAAAGACAACCAGCACAAAGATCAGCATGAACCAGACGAGGTTGTCGAGGACGAACTCCAGGGCTTTGCGGGTGCGCGGGTTCATGGGCTGATCCGGTTGGCGCTCCCGAGAAAAATCAGGCTGAGAAATCAACTCGATTTCGTCGGGTTCAGGCGCGGGTTTAGGTTCGCCACGGTGTCCTGGGACGCGGCGTCGTGAATGGGCAGGCTCCGGGCCGCAATGGCCCGGAGCGCTTCGCTAGGCTACTATTCGACAGACTTGATCGTGTCCGTCGGCGGCTTCTGGTTGCCCCAGAAGGCCGGATTGTCGACGTTTTCCTTGGTAATGGCGGCGCCCGGGATCTTGATGTTGGGGCCCCAGCTCTCCTTGGTTACTGTCGACTTCAAGCCGAGCACGTCATACTCGCCAGGCTTGATTTCCTGCTTGCCGGCGATCTTGTCCATGAACATCGCCACGGCCGCGGCCTGCGCGTAGAGCGGTTGCTCGACTTCGACATTGAGCCAGCCCTTGCGGATCAGGTCGAGACCGACCGGAGCGCCGTTCGAGCTCATCAGCATGACGTCGCCCGGCTTCCTGCCGGCGGCCTCGAGCGAGGCGACGGCTGCGACCGACAGGTGCGCGGCATGGCTGAAGATCAGGTCGATGTCGGGGTTGGCGAGCATCTGGTCGGCAACGATCGTGCCGGCGTTGCTGGCTTCCCATTGCATGGCCGGCAGCGAGATGATCTTGACGTCAGGAAACGCCTTCAACTTCTCCTCGAAACCCTTCTGGATGTCGAGCGTGTAGGGATCGCCGGGATCGCCGAGCACCTGCAGGATCTTGCCCTTCACCGAACCGTTCTTGGCGGTCAGAAGCTTTTGCGCCTGCTCGGCGGCGACGTAGCCGATCTCGACCGTGCCCGCCACCGAGGTGAAATCGGACGGGGTCGAGGTGATCTGGCGGTCGAACTCGACCACCGGGATGCCGGCTGCACGCGCCGCTTCGATGGACGGCTTCAGCGCGTTGAAATCGACGGCGGCCAGGATGATCGCCGCCGGCTTCAGCGCAATGACGTCGTTCATCTGCGATTGCTGCGCGTCAGTCTTGTTATCGGCGTTGAGTGTTTTCACCTCATAGCCGACCTGCTTGAGGAACAGCTCCAGCGCGCTCACCGAGCCGGTCTGGAATTCATCGAGCAGGGTCGGGACCATATAATAGACGGTGCCCTTGGTCTGGGACATTGCCGGCGTGAGCGAGGCAAGAGCCAGTGCCAGGATACCGAAGACAAGAACCAGTATTCGCTTCATGTCGTTCGCTCCTCTTTTATACCGGACCCCTCTTTTGTCCCTCAACCTGCCGGTCCGGCACCGGCAAGCGTCTCACCGGTGATCATGTTGATCACCGCATCGGGACTTGTTTTGTTGCGTGCGACATCGCCGGCCACGACGCCTTGCCGGATCACCACGATCCGGTCGGCAACCTGGAAGGCCTGTTGCATGATATGGGTGATGATCACGACGCCGATGCCCTGGTTGGCCACCTGGCGGATCATCTCGAGGCCGCGCCTGGTCTGCTCGACGCCGAGTGCCGCGAACGGCTCGTCGAGCAGCACCAGCTTGCCGCCCCAATGGACGAAGCGGTTGAGCTCGATGGCCTGGCGCTGGCCGCCCGAGAGATGCTCGACATTGGTGCGCAGCGACGGAATGCGGGTGCCGGCACTGGCCAGCGCCTTGCCGACGACGGCCTCCATGGCGCGCTCGTCGAGGATGGGGACACCGAGAACCTTGCGGGTGATTTCGCGGCCCATGAAGAAATTGGCGACGACGTCGACATTGGTGCAGAGCGACAGGTCCTGGTAGACGGTCTCGATCCCGGCAGCCTTGGCCTCGGCCGGCGTCTTCGCCAGAAACTCCTTGCCCTCGAACAGCATGCGGCCGGAACTCGGTTCGAGGCCGCCGGCGATGATCTTGACCAGCGTCGACTTGCCGGCGCCATTGTCACCGAGCAGCGCCACGACTTCGCCCTTGCCGATCGAGAAGCTGATGCCCCTCAGCGCGTGGATGGCGCCGTAATTCTTGGTGACGTTTTCGAGTACCAGCAGCGGTTCGGTCATGCCGCCACTCCCTTGCTGTGCATGAGGTCTGACCGGCGCTCGCGCTCGGCAATGAACATCTGGCCGAAGCGCGGCGACAGCACGCCCGAAACGGCCAATGCGGCAGCGCCGCGCAGCACCGAATGCTTGCCGCCGGTCGCCACCGTCACGCGCGGTGTCTTGCGGTCGCGCCGCGCCGAGACCGAATTGGGGAACTGTCCGGCCGCGCTGACCAGCTTTTCCAGCAGGTCTGTGGGCGCAAGCCCGCCGAGGATCACGGTTTCGGGGTCGAATATATTCTCGATTGTGACGATGGCGTTGCGGAAGATCGGCGCGATCTCGGCCACCCAGGCGGCATCGCTGATGTTGCGGCGGCGACGTGCTTCCAGCGAGAGATACCGTTCGAGGCAGCCGCTGTTGCCGCATGGGCAAGGCTCGCCACCGGGAACGGCAGGGATGTGTCCGATTTCGCCGGCATTGCCCCAGGCGCCGCGCATCACCGCGCCGTCATGCACGATGACGCCGCCGAGGCCGACGCCGAAATAGAGGTAGTAGTATTCGGAATAACCGGAGCCGAGACCGTAAAGCCGTTCGCCCATGGCCGCCGCCGCCATGTCGGTTTCGAAGAAGGCCGGCAGCCCGGTCGACGCCGCCAGCCGTTCCGGCAGCGCGACATCCTTCCAGCCGGCCATGGTCGTCGGGCCGACGAAGCTCATCGACTCCACGCCGAACGGTCCAGGCAGCGCCATGCCGATGCCGAGCACGCGTCCGCCGGGCCGCAGCGCGGTCAACTCGGGCACCATCGCGCCGATCAGCTCGAAGGCATGGTCGGGCGTCGCATGCGGCGCCTCGCGATGCATGCTCTCGATGACATCGCCGCTGAGATTGATGAGCGCCGCGTCGATCCCCAGCGGGGTGAGGTGGACGCCGACGGCATAGCCGCCCTCGGGGTTGATCCTGAGCGTCGCCGGCGGCAACCCGCGTCCGCGCGGCTCTTCGCGCAGCGACAGCACATAACCATGCTCTTCAAGTTCGCGAACGATGGTCGATACGGTCTGGACGGTGAGGCCGACCCGGCCGGCAATGTCGCCGCGAGCGATGGGACCGTGAAGACGGATGGACTCCAGCACGATGCGCCGGTTGTAAGGCCGCCCGAACTCCTGATTGGTCCCCCGCAGTGTCATGTCCCGCGCCCCATAGGAAGACCAAGACTTGCACAGGCAATTTATTCAGTCAAATGGAATTCAAAAATAATTCGTGACGGTTCCCGGGCGCGCTGCAGGACCTGTCCCATTCGTCGCGCTGGCCGATTGCAGCCGGGCTGAAACCACCGCAATGGTGAATGACGTCAGGCGGGCGCGGGGCTCGCCGGCCAACAATCCAGCAGGAAAACCGATGATCGAATTGCCTTTTGCGCGCGATGAGTACCAGCGGCGGCTCAAGAAGATCCGCGCCGAGATGGCGGCGCGTGGGCTGGAACTGCTGGTAGTCAACGATGTCGCCAACCAGCATTACATCACCGGCTATGACGGCTGGTCGTTCTACACGCCGCAGGTCGTGCTGGTCCCGATCGAAAACGAGGCCGAGCCGGTCTGGATCGGCCGCGCCATGGATGCGGCAGGCGGCTTGCTGACGGCCTGGATGAAGCCGGAGAATGTGGTCGGCTTCCCCGAGGACCACGTGCAGCGCGCCGATCGCCATCCGATGGACTGGATAGCGGCCTGGATCGTCGCCAAGGGCTGGGGCGCGAGACATATCGGCATCGAGCTCGAAGCCTATTATTTCTCGCCGAAGGCGCATGCCCGGCTGGTCGCCGGCCTGCCCAATGCGAAATGGCACGACGCCGATCTCCTGGTGAACTGGATCCGCGCCGTGAAATCCGCTCCAGAAATTGCCTACCTGCGCAAGGCGTCGACCTTGGCTGAAGCAGCTGTTGCGCGGGCCTTCGAAGTCATTGCGCCAGGTGTGCGCGAGTGCGATGCGATTGCCGCGATCCAGGCGACGCAGATCGCCGGCAGCGCGGACTTCGCCGGCGACATCACGGCACTGCCGCCGACCATCCTCGGCGGCGAGAATGCATCGGCTCCGCACATCATGTGGAGCGACCGGCGGTTTGGAGAGGACGAGACGATTGCGCTCGAACTTGCCGGTGTCTGCCGCCGCTATGCCGCCGGCCTCGCCCGAACGATGCAGCTCGGCAAGACGCCGGCCCGTGTCGCCGACACCGCAAAGGCGGTGATCGAAGGCATGGATGCGGTGCTCGACGCGGTCAGGCCGGGGACCACAGCCGAAGCGGTCGAGGCCGCATGGCGCAAGGTTATCCAGCGCTACGGGCTGAAGAAGGAATCGCGCATCGGCTACTCCATTGGCGTCGCCTATCCCCCGGATTGGGGCGAGCACACGATCAGCCTGCGGCCCGGCGACAAGACCGCGCTGCAACCCGGCAATGTCGTGCACTCCATTCTTGGCATGTGGATGGATGGCTGGGGCATCGAGATCAGCGAGACCATTCTGGTGACCGAGACCGGCCATGAGACGCTGACCAAATTCCCGCGAGACATCCATGTCAAATCCTGACCGGTCAGCCACGACGGACGCCACCGCGACCCGCCTGACGCATCTGCTCAATATTGGATCGTCCGGCGCTCGATCAGCACCACAAGACAAAACAGGACGATCGACAGGCCCGATGACAGCACGATCGCCGCGTAGAGGCGGTCCGACTGGTAGTTGAAGGACGCCTGGACGATCAGCGCGCCAAGTCCTTGGTCGGAGCCGATCCATTCGCCGACAATGGCGCCGATCACGGCGGTGGCCGAGGCAATCCTCAGCGATGAGAACAGCATCGGCAAAGCGCGCGGCAGCCGCAGGCTCCAGAACGTGACGCCGGAGCACGCGATGTCGGATTGCCAAACAACAGGATGGTACAACGGGTGAAGGAGGCGGGGGCGTGCAACCAGCCGCCTGGCTTGACCCTACAGATACTGCTCGACCTTCTTGCCGACGGTCAGGAAGCGCAGCGGGTCGATGGCCTCGCCATTGTGGCGGACTTCGTAGTGCAGGTGCGGGCCGGTCGAACGGCCGCTGCTGCCGGTTTTGCCAATGATGTCGCCGGCTGCGAGTTTTTGGCCGACGGCAACGTCGATCTCGCTCAGATGGCCGTAGCGCGTGGCAAAGCCGTTGCCGTGATCGACCTCGACCATGCGGCCATAGCCGCCGTTCCAGCCGGCCTTGGTAACGATTCCGGCCGCCGTGACCTTGGCTGCCATGCCGACCGGCGCGCGGAAATCCATGCCCGAGTGCAGGGCAGCGGTGCCGAGGATGGGGTCGGTGCGCACGCCGAACGGGCTGGTGACGGAGTGGCCCGGCGCCGGGTTGGCGAGCGGCAGCCGCCGCGCCTCTTTCTTCAACTGGTCGAGCGTATCCAGCGCCTCGTCCAGTTCCTTGACCTTGCTGTCGAACATCATCGAGCTGTCAAGCGGGATCAGCGGTCCGCCGACATCGCTTTCGTTTTTGCCGAAATCACTGTCGACCGGCAGACCGGCCGCTTCCAGCGCCTGGGTGATGGCATCGGCGTTCTTGTAGGCGTTGTCGGCCAGGGTTTCGATGCGGGTGAGTTGCTGGCTTTCGATAGCCTTCAGTGAATCATTGATCGAGACGAACAATTTGTCGGCACGGTCCGCAGCCGTTTCGCTGGGCAGCGGGTCGGAGCGTGTCGACCACAGCGAGAATGGCCTGGTGTCGCCCGAACCGAGGCTGGCGACCGAATAGGCGAGTGGCTCGCCGCCAGTCAGTTCGGCATGCTCGTCGAGTTTTGCCGCCACATCCGCGGCGGCCGGCGTGCCGACCTCGTTTTCCGCCCGTTCGAGGATCGGGCCGAGGCGGCCATGGCGCTGGCTGAGCTGGCTCTGCCGCTCGATCAATTCGCTGACCTTGGTCTCCATCAGTTTCTGGTCGAGAAGCTGGCGGCTGGTGATGCGGTCGACCTGCGCGCGCAATGCGGAAATGCGATCTTCATAGGCCTGCTGCATGCGCGCCTGCCGGGCCGTGGTGGCGCCGATCAGATCGTCGCGCAGTACGAGATAGGAGGTCGCCAAGAGATAGCCGATGGCGATCGCCGCCAGTGCCGAGCCGAGAAAGGCGACGAGCCACGGCCGGATGGTGAAATGCCGTATTTCATTGCCCCGCGCAATGATGACCGTATGCGGCTCCTTGCGCCTGCCGAAGACCGCTGACTGACCGGTTAGGTTCACGGGACCAAGCTTTCGTTACGACACCAACGAAGCCCGATTACACATTATTAGGGTTAACAAAGTTTTGCCGCCGCGGGCGCGTTAGCATAAAAGCGGCATGGCCAAAACGGGTGGAAGTGTGGGTTCCAGCATGCGATATGGATAAGATCTGGCGTGTCACGTGGACTCCGCTATGGACGAAGCTAAGCTCTGGGACTTGATGAACGATGCTTGGGAACGCATGTCGTTCCCTCAAAAGCGGCTATGGGAGATGATCCGTGTCGAGCCAACTCGATGGATGCAAGAGCCATATGGCAGGCACAATGGCGGCTTTTGGGTTGTCGGGATAGTTGGGCAAATCGCAATCTGGTTCAACGATCATGAGGACGGCTTTCAACGCACCGCCTACGAACGCCCCGGCGAGATCACCGAATATGGCTCACTACAGTTCAAACTCGAAGAGATCATGCAGCACCTGCTGATTGAGCTTGAGACCGGCGAACGCACCTTACCCCGCTCGTCCGAACCACTTCTGGGCGTGTTTCGTCAGAGGCGCTGAGTGTGGATGTTTTCTATAGGGTAGCTTTGCGACTCCCGGCTTTCCTATCGCGGCGAAACCTGATTCAGACTCCGCATGAGCCGATATGACCTGACTGACTTCGAATGGCGCGCGATCAAGCCGCATCTGCCCAACAAGGTGCGCAGCGTGCCGCGAGTTGATGACCGCAGGGTGCTGAACGGCATCTTCTGGATACTGCGGTCGGGTGCGCCATGGCGCGATCTGCCGGAGCAGTACGGCCCTCGCACCACCTGCTACAATCGCTTCGTTCGATGGCGGAAAGCAGGTGTGTGGGACCGCCTCATGGATGCCATCACAAAAGCCCATGACGGCACGGTGCAGATGATCGACACCTCCATTGTTCGCGTCCATCAGCAGGGCGCGACGGCAAAAAGGGGGGTCGAGATCATTGTCTCGGTCATTCCCGAGGCGGGCTGACAACCAAAATCCATGCTCTTGTCGACGCCCAGGGCAGGCCAATCAAGCTGACGCTCACGGCAGGCCAGATGAGTGACATCGCCTCCGCAGCGGACTTGATCAAGGATTTGCCGGAAGGTTCCATGCTACTCGCCGACAAGGGCTATGATGCCAACGCCTTGCGCAATGCTGTCACCGACCGAAAGGCATGGGCCAACATCCCGCCCAAAGCCAATCGCAAGGACGCGATCTGCTTCAGTCCTTTCTTATATAAAGCCCGTAACCAGATCGAGCGCTTCTTCAACAAAGCCAAGCAGTTCCGCCGCATCGCGACCCGTTACGATAAACTGGCTGAGAACTATCTGGCCGCCCTCAAACTTGTCGCAGTCCGCATCTGGCTACGCGGTAATGAGTCTACGTTCTAGTGACCAACGGTGTCAGCCAACCGCATATATGTCTTATGCCCCTAATGCACTGCGCGGCGTTGGCCAGATCGGTGGCGCCTCAGAGCGCGCGGACCGCCTCCAGCACTGCTTCGGCATGGCCTTTCACCCGGACCTTGCGCCAGATCCCGGCGATCCGCCCGTCCTTGCCGATCAGGAACGTCGCCCGCCCGACGCCCATATAGTTGCGGCCATACATCGTCTTCTCGACCCACAGATTGTAGGCCTCGATCACCTTGCGCTCCTCGTCGGCAACCAGGTCGACGGTGAGATCGTATTTGGTTTTGAACTTGTCGTGCTTCTTCACGCTGTCCGGCGACAGGCCGATCACCACGGCGCCGGCCTTTTCGAACTCCGGCTTCAGCTGCGAAAAGCTGATCGCCTCATTGGTACAACTTGTGGTGTCGTCCTGCGGATAGAAATAAAGTACAACGGGCTTCCCCCGCATCGAGGCAAGGCTGAGTGAGCCGCCGCCGTCGCGCGGAAGATCGAATTGCGGCGCAACGTCGCCAACGTCGAGATCAGCCATATCGATGCCCTTGTTTGAGGTTACGCGGCCCTAAATCAAAGAGATAGAGCATGATGTCGTCCGAAAACCGCCTCACACTTTTCGGCATCATGCTCTAGCCTGCGTCGTTATAGTGTCGGGCGGGGATTCGTCCACGATCGAATTCGCACAACGGAAAATTGCGTGGATCAGGAAGAACCGCAGCACGAGAAAATCCGGTTCAGGCGTGACGAGATCACCGACCTGGGGGCTTTCCCGTCCGCTTGCCGCGTGCCGCCGCTCGGCAAGGCACGGATCGGCCGCGGCTTTCGCATCCTTGCCCGGCTGTTTGCCGGCATTGGAGCCCTTGTGCTGCTGGCAGCGGCCGCCGTCTACGTCATCGGCGCCACCGGCATCGGCAACGAACGGCTGCGGTTGGAAGCCGAAACGGCGATCGAGAAACTGGCCGGTCTCGACGTCAAAGTCGCCGTCGGTCCTGCCAGCCTGACACTTGACGGATCGAGCTTCATTGCGCTGCAGGTCAAGGATGTCAGCGTCGAGACGGCCGACGGCAAGCCGATGGCCGATGCCGGGCGCGTCCGCTTCGGCATCCGGTTGATCCCGCTGCTTTCGGGCGAGGTTCGGCTGACCAGCGCCAGGATTTCCGACGCCCATATCGTCACCGCGGCAATGCCGTCGGGTGGCGACTGGACAGCGCGCCTGCGCAATCAAGACGGTCTCATCGATCCGGAAAAACTGGCCGCCGCCGTCTTCAGTGACGTCAATCGTGCACTCGATGCCGTGCGCGAGGATTCGATGCGCCGCATCGATCTCAAAAATGTCGCGTTCGAGCTGCCCGAGGCCGGATCGGTCAAGCTGGTCACGATCGCCAACGCCACGGTGCTGCAGTCGGGCCCCGGCAGCGTGGAGTTCTCGTCCGAGGCGGATGTCGATGGCCGCGCGCTCACCGTCACGGCCACCGCCACCCGCGATACGAGCTCGATGCGCATCACCGCCTTGAACGCCGCCATCGACATGGCGGATGTCGCGGAGACAACGCCGGCGGCCGGCGGGCGAACCGGCGCGATTGCTTTGAAGCTCACCGGATCCGAAGGCTCGGGCGAGACCGATTCGCGGCTGACGGGCTCGCTGTCGCTAACCGGCTCGGTGCTCGACCTCGGCACACGCGGGCTGTTGCCGGCCGATGTCGATGTCGACGCCGCCCTCGTCTCCGGCTCCAACAAGATCGATGTCGGCAGGCTGGTTCTAAAGACCGGGCGCTCGGCGTTCAATTTCGCCGGCTCGATCGGGCCAAAGCCGTCGACCGGCGCGGCCGGCGAGGAGCCTTCCTATCGTTACGACCTGACCAGCGACGGCTCGACGCTGGCGCCTTCGGAATCGCCCGAGCCGGCGCTGAATTTCTTCGCCCGCATCGCCGGCGTCTATCAGGTCAAGAGCCGCAAGCTTGTCGCCGACCAGATCGGTATCAGGTCGGGATCGGGGAGCGAAGTGCTGGGAACCGCTGCGGTTTCCTTCATCGACAACGGACCGCCGGGTATCTCGGTGTCGCTCAACGTCCACGACATGGCGGTCTCGCACGTAAAGCAATTGTGGCCCTGGTTCTCCGCCAAGAACGCGCGGCTGTGGGTGCTGCAGAACCTGTTTGGCGGCCGCGTCGTCGATGCCAGCCTGCAGTTCCAGGTCGTGCCGGGGCGTCTCGGCAACGGCGTGCCGCTTTCGGCCGACGAGGTGTTCGGCCGCTTCCAGGTCGAGGGCTCGCGTTTCGACACCGCCGGCCGCATTCCGCCGATACGCGATGCCGTCGGCGTCGTTTCCTTCCACGGCAACGATGTCGACGTCGCGCTGTCCTCGGGCAGCGTCTATATGCCGAGCGGCCGCACCGTGGCGGCAAGCAATGGCACACTGTCGGTAAAGGCGGCAAACCACCCGCCGGTGATCGGCGCGCTCGACATCGACGTCGCCGGCGAGGCGCCGGCCATCGCCGAACTTGCCTCCTACGAACCGATCAACGCCATGCGCCATGTCGGCATCTTGCCGGACGACCTGTCGGGCACGGTGACCGGCCACGTCAAGGCCGACATTCCGTTGCAATCCGGCGTCGACACGTCGAAGCTCGATTGGCTGGTATCGCTCGACTACAAGGACCTGTCGCTCGCCAAGCCGTTCGAAGGCCAGATGGTGACCGATGCCGACGGTTCGATCGAAGTCGGGCCCGACAAGGCGGTGATCTCTGCCAAGGCGCGGCTGAACGGCATTCCAGCCGAGCTCGATCTGGTCGAGCCGCTCAGGGATGGCGGCCCGCCGCGCAGCCGCAAGGTGGCGCTTGTGCTCGACGACAAGACGCGCGCCATCGCCATGCCTGGCCTGTCGCCGCTGATTTCCGGCACCATCAAGGTGGCAATCGACAAGAGCGGCGAAGGCGGCAGCCAGAACGTCGACGTCGACCTGACGAGCGCCAGGCTGGACATTCCCTGGGCAGGCTGGAGCAAGGGGCCGGGCATTGCCGCCAATGCCACTTTTACCATGACCAAGTCCGGCGATACCACGACGCTGTCCGACTTCGACCTCGACGGAAAGAGCTTTTCGGTCGAAGGCGATGTCGTCCTGGTCAAGGGCGCGCTGTCTTCGGCCCGCTTCAGCAAAGTCGCCTTGAACCGGGGCGACGACGTCGCCGTGACGGTGAAGCGGTCGGGCAAGGGCTTCGCAGTCGACGTCAGCGGCAACGCGCTCGATGCCCGCTCGCTGATCAAGCAGTTCACCTCCGACGTCGATACCGCCACCAAAACCACCGGCACGGACGCGGTTTCGGTTAGCGCCGACGTCAATTCGCTAAGCGGGTTCCATGACGAGGTCCTGTCCAATTTGAAGCTCGACTACAGTGCCGCCGGCTCCAGGGTGAACAGGCTCAAGGTCAGCGCCGCGGCAAGTTCCGGCGCCGCCATCACCATCAGCAATACGGCAGGCAATGGTGCTCGCGCGCTCACCATGAAGTCGGCCGACGCAGGCGCCATATTGCGCTTCCTCAACATCTACGAGCATATGGAAGGCGGGTCGATCACGCTGGCGCTCAGCGGCGCGGCCGACGGGCCGATGCGGGGACAGGTCGATTCGAGCAACTTCTTCATCGTCAATGAACCCAAGCTCGCCTCGATCGTCTCGACCACGCCAACCGGTGACAGCCGCAGCCTGAACGAAGCGGTCAAGGGCAAGATCGACACTTCGCGGGTAAAATTCGAGCGCGGCTTTACCGAGATCGACAAGGGCAGCGGCTATTTGAAGCTGGCCAATGGCGTGCTGCGCGGCCCGCGCATCGGCACCACCTTCCAGGGCACGCTCTACGACCAGAACAACAATATGGACATGACCGGCACCTTCATGCCGGCCTATGGCCTCAATCGCATCTTTGGCGAGTTGCCGCTGGTCGGCGCGCTGCTCGGCAATGGCCGCGACCGCGGGCTGATCGGCGTCACCTACCGGCTTAAGGGCAACGCCAACAAGCCGGTGCTGGACATCAACCCGCTATCGGTGATCGCGCCGGGCATTTTCCGCTCGATCTTCGAATATCGTTGAGGATCCCAGAAGACGGCTCAGACCGGCCGCACCAGAACGTGTTTTTTCTTGCCCACTGAAAGCTTTGCGACGTTTTCCGGACTCAAATCCTGAGGTGTCACCATCCGCCGGTCGTCCGAAACCGGCTGGTCATTGAGGCGCACGGCGCCACCCTGTATGTGACGCCTTGCCTCGCCGTTGGACCCGGCAAGGCCCCCGCTGACCAGCAGCGACAGGATGCCGATGCCAGCTTCCAGCGCCGCGCCATCCACCTCGACGCTCGGCAGGGTTTCGGCCGTCACGCCTTCCTCGAACGTCTTGCGCGCGGTTTCCTCGGCGGCGAGCGCCGCCTCGCGGCCGTGCACGATGGCCGTGGTTTCGGTGGCCAGCACCTTCTTGGCCTCGTTGATCTCCGAGCCGCCAAGGGCTGCCAGCCGCGCGATCTCCGACAGCGGCAGCCGGGTGAAGATCTTCAGGAAGCGCTCGACGTCGGCATCCTCGGTGTTGCGCCAGTACTGCCAGAAATCATAGGGCGAGAAGAGATCGCCGTTCAGCCACACCGCGCCCTTGGCCGATTTGCCCATCTTGGCGCCCGACGATGTCGTCAGCAGCGGCGTGGTCAGCGCATAAAGCTGCGGCGTGCCCATGCGGTGGCCGAGATCGACGCCGTTGATGATGTTGCCCCACTGGTCCGAACCGCCCATCTGCAGCCGGCAGTCGTGGCGGCGGCTGAGCTCGACGAAATCATAGCCCTGCAGGATCATGTAGTTGAATTCGAGGAAGGACAGCGACTGTTCGCGCTCGAGCCGCAGCCTGACGCTGTCGAAGGTCAGCATCCGGTTGACCGAAAAGTGGCGGCCGACATCGCGCAGGAACTCGACATAGTTGAGCTTCATCAGCCAGTCGGCATTGTTGACCATGATGGCGTCGTTGCCGGTGTCGCCGAAGCGCAGGATGCGGCCAAAAATGCGCTTGATGCCTTCGATGTTGGTGGCGATCGCTCCGGGCGTCAAAAGGCTGCGCTGGTCGTCGCGGAAGGACGGGTCGCCGATCATCGAGGTGCCGCCGCCCATCAGTGCGATCGGCCGGTGTCCGGTCTCCTGCATCCAGTAGAGCATGGTCGCCGATATCAGATTGCCGATGTGCAGGCTGGTCGCCGTGGCGTCGTAGCCGACATAGGCGGTCACGGTTTCCTTCGCGAAAAGTTGATCCAGCCCGGTCTCATCCGAAATCTGGTGGATGAAGCCGCGCTCGCTCATGACGCGCAGGAAATCGGACTTGAAGGCGGACATTGTTTCTTCCTGAAAGCGCCGGGTCCGAACGGCCCGGCATGGCCTGAACGCGGGCGTTTAGCATCCAAGCGCGTCAAGCAAAAGTGGTTTCCGATTTTGCGCCGGCATGGACAGCCTATTCTGCACTGCCGCGCATGCTTGCTTCATCCTGTCGGCTGGCGTAATGAGGCGCCGCGCCAACGGGTTCGATCCGCTGGAACGGCACCGCACGGCATCCACCGAATGCCATATCTTGTGACAGAGCCCGACGCGATATGCCGGACGCATTGATATCCATCGTCATTCCCTGCCGCAACGAGGCGGCGAACCTGCCGCTGCTGATCGACGAGATCGAGGCGGCGATGACCGGGCGCGATTTCGAAATCATCGTCGTCAATGACGGTTCGACTGACGACACCGCTTCGGTGCTTGCCGCTGAAGCCGCCAAACGTCCGTTTCCGCTTCGCCAGCTGCGGCACGAAAAATCCGCCGGCCAGTCGCTTTCGGTGCGCTCGGGCGCTTGGGCGGCGCGCGGCTCGATCGTCGCCACCATCGACGGCGACGGCCAGAACGACCCGCAATATATCCCCGTGCTGGTCGATGCGCTGCGTCGGGCAGGGCCCGATTTCGGCGCCGCGCAGGGGCAGCGATTGAAGCGCCGCGACAGCAAGATCAAGCAATTGGCATCGCGTTTCGCCAACTGGCTGCGCGGCGCGATCCTGCATGACGACACCCGCGACACCGGCTGCGGCCTGAAGGCGATCCACACCGATATCCTACGCAAACTGCCCTTCTTCGACGGCACGCATCGTTTCGTTCCGGCCCTGGTCATCCAGGAAGGCTACCGCGTCGTCCATTGCGACGTCGTCGACCGCTCGCGCCGCCACGGCAAGTCGAATTACGGCATCTTCGATCGCGGCCTGCAGGGCGCGCTCGATCTCGCCGGCGTCTGGTGGCTTCGGCGCCGGCGCCGCAGAATGCCAAAGGTAGAGGAAATCACGCATGGCTAACGTGTTTCAGGAATTGGCGACCTGGCTGCACCAGGTTTTCGTCAAGCAGTTCGACGCCTGGGTTCTGCTCGGCTTCGTTGCCCAGTTCTTCTTCACCATGCGCTTCCTGGTGCAGTGGATCGCTTCGGAAAAGGCCAAGCGCAGCGTCGTGCCGATCGCTTTCTGGTTCTTCTCGCTGTTCGGCGGCGGGCTGCTGCTCGTCTACGCCATCCAGCGTGAGGATCCGGTGTTCATCGCCGGCCAGGCCATGGGCATGGTGATCTATGTCAGAAATTTATGGCTCATCGCCAATGAGCGCAAAGCGGCGATGACCAAGGTCGACTGAGCCACCAGTCCCGCCAAATTCAGTCTGTCCGGTGTCGAAATGAGCAGGAACTACATCTTTCTCTTCCTGTTCAGCCTGATGATGACGGCGTCGGGACTGGCCTCTTTGCCGCCGCTCGACCGCGACGAGCCGCGCTTCGTCCAGGCGACCAAGCAGATGACAGAGACCGGCGACTATGTCGACATCCGCTTCCAGGACGCGTCGCGCTACCAGAAGCCGATCGGCATCTACTGGCTGCAATCGGCCGCGGTGACGCTGAGCGGCGAGGGGGCACAGGCGCCGATCTGGATCTACCGGCTGGTCTCGGCGCTGGGCATCGCCATCGCCGTCGTCGCAATCGCCTGGACCGGGGCCAATCTGTTCGGCGCCAATGCCGGTCTTGCCGCCGGCCTCGTCATGGCGGCGATTTTCGCCACCGCCTTCGAAGGCCGTGACGCCAAGACCGACGCGATGCTGCTTGCCTGCTGCGTTCTGGCGCAAGGCGCGCTGGCGCAGATTTATCTGGCATCGCGCCGCAACGAGCCTGTCGCCGGCCATCTGCCGTGGATTTTCTGGGCTGCGCAGGGCGCAGCTATCCTCATCAAGGGGCCGATTGCACCGCTGCTGTCGGCGCTGACGGTGCTCACGCTGGTTGCTTTCGAGCGCGACTGCCGCTGGCTGGCGAGGCTGAAAGCCGGGCGTGGGCTGATTCTGGTGCTGTTGATCGTGCTGCCTTGGCTCGCCCTCATCACCTGGAAGAGCAACGGCGCCTTCCTGCAGCAGGCCGTCGGCAAGGATATGCTCGGCAAGGTCGCGCAAGGCGAGGAGTCGCACGGCGTTCCGCCGGGCTTCTACGTGCTGACCTATTGCCTGTTCATGTGGCCGTTCGGCCTTGTGGCGCTCGGCGCCGGACTGCAGGCGCTCAACCGATTGCGCGACGATCCGCGCCTGCGTTTCTGCCTCGCCTGGTACGTTCCGTTCTGGCTCGTCTTCGAATTGATCCCGACGAAACTGCCGCATTATGTGCTGCCGGCCTATCCCGGCATGGCCCTGCTCATCGGCTGGCTTTTGACGCTGACACCGCAGGAGGCAAATGCGCCGCTCAGGCGCTGGCAGACATGGCTGTGGTGGGCGACCGCATTCGGCACCGTTCTGGTGACAGTCGGTCTCGCCGTGCTTTGCGTTGGTGCGCCGATCTATCTCATGAAGACATTGTTATGGTGGAGCGTTCCGGCCGCCGCGGCAGCATTGGGCGCCGGCTACCTCGCTGTTTCGCGACAGGCGCTGGTGCCGCTGGTCCGCATCGGCGGGGCTGCGGTTTGCGCCGGTATAACCTACGCCCTGCTGTTCGGTGTCATCGTGCCGTCACTGAAACCGATTTGGATGAGCCGGGAAATCGAGGCTGCGGTTCGCGCCGATCGTCCCTGTGAGATGAGCGTGCTCGCCTCCGCGCAATATCACGAACCGAGCTTGGTATTTCTGGTGGGCACAAAGACGGTACTGACCGATGTCGACGGGGTTGCGCAACATCTGCTTGGCGATCCGGCCTGCGCGCTGGGCCTGGCGCCGGTCGGCGATGAAAAACGGCTGGATGACCTGCTGGCGGGGCAAGGCAAGAAGGCCAGCCGCGTCGCTGAAATCGACGGCATCAACTATTCGTCAGGTGATAAACTGTCGCTCGGCCTGTACCGTGTGGCGAACTGATACCTCTTCAATGATGGCGCCGAGCTCCGCATGTTGATGAAGTCGCCAAAGCCGGCGCGTGCCGCTTTGCCTGCCATGCTCCGGCAGTCTGTCGCTAATTTCCGCGATACTTTCGGGATTGTACGGCATCGCCTGGCGACGCGCCCGGCGCGCTACCCGAAAATCCTGTGGTCGGTCTGGGTCGTGGCCTGGCTTTTGCTGACGATCGCGGTGTCGCTCCGTTTCGACCATCTTGCAGGGACCATGGCGAGGCAGTGGGCTTCAGGCTCGACCAATGTCTTTCGCATCGCCGAGTTTTTTACCTTCTTCGGCCTCGGCGGCTGGTATCTTGTCCCGTCGGTACTGGTGCTGATTGCCGCGAATCTGACGGATTGGCGCAGCCTTTCCCGGCGCGCGCGGATGACCTTCTACAACTGGACCTGCTTTGCCTTCATGGTGCTGGGTTCGATCGGGCTCTCGGCCATGGTCGTCAACGCGCTGAAATATGGCGTGGGCAGAGCCAGGCCAATGAATTTCGACAAGCTCGGCGATCTGTCGCTGCATCCTTTTTCCATGGAGGCGCGCTTTGCCAGCTTCCCGTCCGGCCATGCCACGACCATGGGTGTCATTTTCGGCATTGCGCTACTGTTGTTGCCCCGGCGCAGATGGGTGTTGCTGGCTGCAACCTTGTCGGTCGCATCGACCCGAATCTTTATCGGCGCGCACTATCCGAGCGACACTGTCGCCGGATTCGGCCTTGGCTGTGCTGTTGCCATCGTCTGTGCGATGGTGCTTGGCCGGCTGGGATGTATCTTCCGCTACACGGCGTCGGGGTTGCCGGTGGCAAAAACTACGTTCCGCCTATTCCGTCGGGCTCGCAAACCAAACCAAAACGATGCGCCGAGACAGACGAATTTCCGCATTGGAGCAGCGCCGGCAAGCAACTGAATTGCTGACGCCTTTGGAACCATCTAGACTAAGACCACCCCAGCTAGCTGTCGATGCCACCCCAGCTCCGCACCAACCGAGCCATGTCAGGCGCGCCGGCGGCGTCCTTCTCCAGCCCTTCGGCGACACCGACGCGGTCGGCGACAGGCCGGTTCTGGCTGACTTTCCACTTGCCGCTGATTTCGGCGATCTCGATCTCAAGCCCGATGATGCCCTTGATCTGCGACTGGATGAAGGTCGGCGGCGCATCGGTCACCGCCCAGGGTGCCTCGCGGGCGCCTTCCTGTGACAGCGTCAGCTCGGTGATCTGCTGTGCGATCCAGGCGGAATCCTCGATCACTCTGACGGTTCCTCGCACCTGGACAATGGCGTAGTTCCAGGTCGGCACGACCTTGCCGGTCTCGCGCTTGGTCTCGTACCAGGACGGCGTCACATAGGCGTCGGCGCCCTGGAAGACGACCAGCACCGGCGATGTCGGATTGTCGGCCAGCTGACGCCATTGCGGGTTGGCCCTGGCCAGATGGGCGCGCAGCCGGCCATTCGGCCCAACCTCTGCATCAAGCAGGAAGGGAATGGCATTAGCGACCGGGCCATCGGCGCCGTTGGAGATCAGCAACCCCAGCGGATGCGTCCGGATCAGCCCGTGCAGGACGTCCGGCCGCGTTTCCTGGAAATGGGGAGGCTGGTACATGATCGGTCTTGCCTTCTTGCGCTGGCTGAACCGGCATTGTGCACCGTTCAGCCGAGCCGCGCCACATGTCAGGCTGGCTTCACCGTTTGGATCAGCCGAAATGGCATTGTCGCGCCCATGATGGGCACGACTGTGCACGGCATCGGACCGGGAGTTTTTGTTTTGGCGCAATTCCGGACGGAAAACCCGTTTACACTTTTCCTGGAATTGCTCTTAGCGCAGCCGCTTCGGCCGCGGATCGGACAATTCGCCGGCCAGCCGCCGGTCGAGATAGTCGGCGCATTCCTCGAGCAGCAGATCGGCGTCGTTGGCGAAGAAGTGGTTGGCGCCTGGCAAGGTCTTCTGCGTGATGGTGATGCCCTTTTGCGTGTGCAGCTTGTCGACCAGGCCCTGCACATCCTTGGGCGGCGCCACTTTGTCGGCATCGCCATGGATGATCAGACCCGATGACGGGCAGGGCGCCAGGAACGAGAAATCATAGGTGTTTGGCTGCGGCGCGATCGAGATGAAGCCCTCGATCTCGGGCCGGCGCATCAGAAGCTGCATGCCGATCCAGGAGCCGAAGGAATAACCGGCCACCCAGCAGCTCTTGGAATCCGGATGCAGCGACTGCACCCAGTCGAGCGCTGCGGCGGCATCCGACAATTCGCCGGTGCCGTGGTCGAATTCGCCCTGGCTGCGGCCGATGCCGCGGAAGTTGAAGCGAAGCGTGGTGAAATCGCGCTTCTGGAACATGTAGAAGAGGTCATAGACGATCTTGTTGTTCATCGTGCCGCCGAATTGCGGATGCGGATGCAACACGATGGCAATCGGCGCGCTCTTCTCCTTGGAAGGCTGGTAGCGGCCCTCCAGGCGGCCGGCCGGACCGGTGAAAATGACCTCAGGCATGAAATACTCCAAATGGCATACGAATGCGCGGCGCCCGGAACAATTCTTACTCCAGCCCCAGCCCTTCCGGGCCTTGACGCAGGGCAAGCGTCTTCTTAGAAGCTAGTTTAGAATTGTTCAAAACTGGATAGCCAGCCGTGACGGCCCGGCCATCCTCGCCGCAAGCCGCGTAAATAGGACGTCTTGCCTTGCAATTTCAAGGAAATAACGCGCTATCCTTGCGGAAAGGGTCTTGACGGGATCGATTGGGTGAAAATGGCCGCAGCACGCGCCTATCTCGACTACAATGCCAGCGCGCCGCTCATTACCGAGGCGCGCGAGGCGATGATTGCCGCGCTCGATCTCGTCGCCAATCCGTCGTCGGTGCATGCCGAGGGGCGCGCGGCGCGGCGCCTGATCGACACTGCCCGGCGCGATGTGGCAGCACTTGTCGGCGCCAAGGCCGAGCATGTCGTCTTCACCTCGGGCGCGACGGAAGCCGCATCGACGCTGCTGACGCCGGATTGGCAGATGGGCCGTGGCACGGTGCGCATGAGCCGGCTCTATGTGTGCGAGGCCGACCACCCTTGCCTGTTGAACGGCGGCCGCTTCCCGGCAACACAGGTTTCGCGGATCGGCGTCGACGCCGATGGCATTGCCGACCTCGCTCAGCTGACAGCCGCTCTGGCCGCGCATGACAAGGCCGAAGGCCTGCCGCTGGTCGCCATCCATGCCGCCAACAACGAGACCGGCGTCATCCAGCCGATCGAGGCAATCGCTGCAATCGTCAAGGCGGCGGGCGGCATTCTGGTGGTCGATGCCGTGCAGGCTGCGGGCCGCTTTTCCATCGATATGTCAGAGCCTTACGCCGAATATCTGATTCTGTCTTCGCACAAGATCGGCGGCCCCAAGGGCGTCGGCGCCATCGTTGCGGCAGCCGATCTGATGATGCCGAAGCCGCTGATCAATGGCGGCGGCCAGGAAAAGGGCCATCGCGGCGGCACCGAAAACCTGGCGGCCATCGCCGGCTTTGGCGCTGCCGCCCGGCTGGCTTTGGCTGGACTGAACCATGTCGATGCGCTCGCGCACCGGCGCGACGAGGTCGAAACCATCATCAAAACACTGGTGCCGGACGCAGAAATCTTCGGATCCGGCGCGCCAAGGCTTGCCAACACGACATTCTTCGCTATTCCCGGCGTCAAGGCCGAAACGGCGCAGATCGCGTTCGATCTGGCTGGCGTTGCGCTGTCGGCGGGATCGGCCTGTTCGTCGGGCAAGGTCGGGCCGAGCCATGTGCTGAAAGCCATGGGTTATGGCGACAGCCTGGGCGCTTTGCGCGTGTCCATCGGCCACGCAACGAGTGCCGGGGATATCGAACTGTTCCGTGCTGCGCTGGCTGGTATTGCCCAGCGCCGGGCGGGCAGGGAACAAGCCGCCTGAGGCGGCGACAAAGAATTCAGGCCCTCGCGGCCTGGTAGAGCCGTGCGTTTGCAAGTGGCCGGGTGAATTCCCGGCCGAGACGCACTATATGAAACTTACGCCGCCTTCTGCGCCTCATGGGCAGCCCTGGCGATGCCATAGTTTGAAAACTGTCGGGCCTTGACCCCGGCGTGGATGGAGAACGCTTATGCCTGCTGTGCAGGACACGATCGATCGGGTCCGAAAGATCGACGTCGACCAGTACAAATACGGATTCCAGACAGAGATCGCGATGGACAAGGCCCCCAAGGGCCTGAGCGAAGACATTATTCGCTTCATCTCGGCCAAGAAGGATGAACCGTCCTGGATGCTGGAATGGCGTCTGGAAGCATATCGGCGCTGGCTGACGCTGGAAGAGCCGACCTGGGCGCGCGTCCATTATCCGAAGATCGATTTTCAGGACCTCTATTACTACGCGGCGCCCAAGAGCACGCCCGGCCCGACCTCGCTGAGCGACGTCGATCCCGAGCTGTTGAAGGTCTACGAGAAGCTCGGCATTCCGCTGCGGGAACAAGAAATCCTCGCCGGCGTGCAGAAGACCGACGTCTCCGATCTCGAGGAGCCCAGCGACAACGTCTACAAATCGGGCCGTGTCGCGGTCGACGCGGTGTTCGATTCCGTTTCCGTCGTCACCACGTTCAAGAAGGAGCTGGCGCAGGCCGGCGTCATCTTCTGCTCGATCTCGGAGGCCATCCGCGAGCATCCGGAGCTGGTGCAGAAATATCTCGGCTCGGTCGTGCCGACCTCCGACAATTTCTACGCCACGCTGAATTCGGCTGTCTTCACCGATGGCTCGTTCGTCTTCGTGCCCAAGGGCGTGCGCTGCCCGATGGAGCTGTCGACCTATTTCCGCATGAACGAGAAGAACACCGGCCAGTTCGAGCGCACGCTGATCATCGCCGAGGAGGGGGCTTACGTCTCCTATCTCGAAGGCTGCACGGCGCCGCAGCGCGACGAGAACCAGCTGCATGCCGCCGTCGTCGAACTGGTGGCGCTCGACGATGCCGAGATCAAATATTCGACGGTGCAGAACTGGTACCCCGGCGATGCCGAGGGCAAGGGCGGCATCTACAATTTCGTCACCAAGCGCGGCGACTGCCGCGGCCACCGTTCGAAGATCTCGTGGACACAGGTCGAGACCGGTTCGGCGATCACCTGGAAATATCCGAGCTGCATCCTGCGCGGCGACGATTCCTCCGGCGAGTTCTATTCGATCGCTGTGTCGAACGGCTACCAGCAGGTCGATAGCGGCACCAAGATGATCCATCTCGGCAAGAACACGTCGAGCCGCATCATCTCCAAGGGCATTGCCGCCGGCTTCTCGCAGAACACCTATCGCGGCCAGGTCTCGGCGCATCGCAAGGCGACCAACGCCCGCAACTTCACCAATTGCGATAGTCTCCTGATCGGCGACCAGTGCGGCGCCCACACCGTGCCCTACATGGAAGCCAAGAATTCGACGGCGCAGTTCGAGCACGAAGCGACGACGTCGAAGATTTCCGAGGACCAGAAATTCTACGTCATGCAGCGCGGCATTCCCGAGGAAGAGGCGATCGCGCTGATCGTCAACGGCTTCGTCAAGGATGTTATCCAGCAGCTGCCGATGGAGTTCGCGGTCGAAGCGCAGAAGCTTATCGGCATCAGCCTCGAGGGCTCGGTCGGCTGACCGGACAATATATATCCAGGAAAGAAAAAATGCTTGAGATCAAGAACCTGCATGCCCGCATCGTCGATGATGGCACCGAGATCATCCGCGGCCTGAACCTGACGGTGAAAGACGGCGAGGTCGCCGCCATCATGGGCCCGAACGGCTCGGGCAAATCGACGCTGTCCTACATCCTCGCCGGCCGTGAGGACTATGAGGTCACCGAAGGCGACATCCTCTATAACGGCCAGTCGATCCTCGAAATGGATCCGGCCGAGCGCGCCACCGCGGGCATCTTCCTCGCCTTCCAGTATCCGATGGAGATACCTGGCGTCGCGACCATGGAATTCCTGAAAGTGGCGATGAACGAGCAGCGCAAGGCGCGCGGCGAGGAGCCGCTAAAAATTCCGGAATTTTTGAAGCGGGTGAAAGAGGCCGCAGCCTCGCTCAACATGGACATGGCGATGCTGAAGCGGCCGCTCAATGTCGGCTTTTCCGGCGGCGAGAAGAAGCGGGCCGAGATCCTGCAGATGAAGCTGCTGGAGCCAAAGCTCTGCGTGCTCGACGAGACCGATTCAGGCCTAGACATCGATGCGCTGAAGATCGTCTCGGACGGCGTCAACGCGCTGCGTTCGCCCGACCGTGCCATCATCGTCATCACCCACTACCAGCGCCTGCTCGAGCACATCGTGCCGGATAGCGTGCATGTGCTTTACAAGGGCCAGGTGATCAAGTCCGGCGACAAGTCGCTGGCGCTCGATCTCGAAGCCAATGGCTATGCCGGCGTGATCGGCGAAGCCGCGTGAGATGCCAGGTCATTTTGTACCAAAAGACAGGGCCAAGCTTATGAACATGCATTCGACACCCCAGCGCACCCAGGCCGAAACGGCGCTGATCGACGCTTTCGGCGAGCGTCTGTCGTTGCTGCCGGGTGACGGCGCGGTGATGCTGAAGCGCGACGACGCCATCGAGGCGATCAAGCACGGGCTGCCGACGCGGCGCATCGAATCCTGGCATTACACTGACCTGCGCCGGCTGTTGACCGCGGTGCCGGCATTCGATCCGACGGCCGCCGCCAAAACGCTAACGCCCATCGTCGAAGGTTCCGCCGTGCTGGCGGTTCTGAACGGCGTCTCGAGTGCGAAATTCCCCGCGATCGAGGGCGTGACGATCCAGCGCCTGTCGGAAAAGCTGACCGACGGCTCGATTGCACCCGGCCTCGAGCCCTATGGCAGCGATGACGCCATCGGCGCGCTGAACACTGCTTTCGTCGCCGACGGCTATTTCGTCGACATCGCCGATGGCGCAGCACTGGAAAAGCCGATCGAATTGCAGAACCTGCAAGCCGGCGGACAGACCCATGTGCGCTTTCCCGTGCGTGTCGGCGCCGGCGCCAAGGCTGCGATCGTCGAGCGTCAGGCGGGCGAGGGCGCGGCTCTGGCCAGCTCCGTCAGCCAGCTGGTGTTGGGCGAGGGCGCCGAGGTGACCTGGCTGATCATCCAGGAACAGCCGGAAACGGCCACCCATCTGGCGCAGTTCAAGGCGCATCTCGGCAAGAATTCGAAGCTGACGCTGTTCTTCATGAATGCCGGCGGCAAGCTTGTGCGCCAGGAGATCGTGGTGAAGACCACGGGCGAAGGCGCCGATTTCAAATTGCGCGGCATCAACCTTCTGGCCGGCGACACCCACACCGACGTGACCATGGTGCTCGACCATGCCGTGCCGCATACGACATCGACGGAAGTGATCCGCAATGTGGTGACCGGCAAGGCGCGCGGCGTCTTCCAGGGCCGCATCAACGTCCACCAATACGCGCAGAAGACCAACGCTAAGATGGCCTGCAACACGCTGCTTTTGTCGGATGATGGCGAGTTCTCGACCAAGCCGGAGCTGGAAATCTTCGCCGACGACGTCATCTGCGGCCACGGCGCGACCGTTACCGAGATCGACCACAACCATCTGTTCTACCTGATGGCGCGCGGCATCGACGAGAAGAGCGCCCGTGGCCTGCTGGTCAAGGCGTTCGTCGCCGAAGTGATCGAGGAACTGGACGACGAAACCATCGTCGAGGCCCTGGAAACAAGGCTGGACGACTGGTTCGTGGCCCATGGGTAAGCACCTCTTTCCCTTCTCCCCTTGTGGGGTCCGAAGGACGGGCGAGGCAAGTGACTCGCCCCGGGCGGTGGCCGAGCGAAGCTCGGTCGGATGAGGGGCGAGTGACGGAGTGAGGCGTTGCCTCAAGAGAGCTTGTAATGGACCAGAAACTCGAAACCACCCCCTACGACGTCGAGGCGATCCGCCGCGACTTCCCGATCCTGTCGCGCGAAGTCTACGGCAAACCGCTGGTCTATCTCGACAATGGCGCCTCGGCACAGAAGCCGCAGGTGGTGCTGGATACGATCCAGCACGCCTATTCCCAGGAATACGCCAACGTCCATCGCGGCCTGCATTTCCTGTCCAATGCCGCGACCGACGCCTACGAGAAGGCGCGCGAGACGGTGCGCCGCTTCCTCAACGCGCCAAGCACCGACAACATCGTATTCACCTCGAACACGACCGCGGCGATCAACACCGTCGCTTACGGCTATGGCATGCCCAATATCGGCGCGGGCGACGAGATCGTTCTGTCGATCATGGAGCACCACTCCAACATCGTGCCGTGGCATTTCATCCGGGAGCGGCAGGGCGCCAAGCTGGTCTGGGTGCCGGTCGACGATCTCGGCATCTTCCGCATCGAGGAATTCGAAAAGCGCCTGACCGACAAGACCAAGCTCGTCGCCATCACGCATATGTCGAACGCGCTGGGCACGGTGACGCCGATCAAGGAGATCGTGCGCATCGCGCATTCGCGTGGAATTCCCGTACTTGTCGACGGCAGCCAGAGCGCCGTGCACATGCCGATCGACGTCCAGGACCTCGATTGCGATTTCTTCGTCTTCACCGGCCACAAGGTCTACGGGCCCTCCGGCATCGGCGTGCTCTACGGCAAGAAGGATATTCTCTCGGCCATGCGCCCTTTCATGGGCGGCGGCGAGATGATCGAGGAAGTGACGGAAGACGTCGTCACCTACAACGAGCCGCCGCACCGCTTCGAGGCCGGCACGCCGCCGATCGTCCAGGCGATCGGGCTGGGTGCAGCATTGGAATACATGGAAAAGATCGGCCGCGAGCGCATCGCCGCGCACGAGGCCGACCTCAAGACCTACGCGCACGAGCGGCTGCGCGCCATCAACTCGCTGCGCATCTTCGGCGACGCGCCGGACAAGGGCGCCATCATTTCCTTCGAATTGCAGGGCATTCATGCCCATGACGTGTCGATGGTGATAGACAGGCAAGGTGTTGCCGTCCGCGCGGGCACCCATTGCGCCCAGCCGCTGTTGAAACGCTTTGGCGTAACCTCCACATGCAGGGCATCGTTCGGCATGTATAATACCAGGGCCGAAGTCGACGCTTTGGCCGATGCGCTGGAAAAAGCGCGCAAGTTCTTCGGGTGACAGGTTCTTTGGATGACGACCATGGATGATGCGAGCCACACCACCGCGCCGGAAGCGGCCGTCAATCCGCTGGTTTCCGCCTCGGCCATTCCCGCCGACGAGCTGGCGCGGCTGACCGACGACATCGTCTCGGCGCTGAAGACGGTCTATGACCCGGAAATACCGGCCGACATCTATGAGCTCGGCCTCATCTACAAGATCGACATCGAGGACAACCGCGCGGTCAAGATCGACATGACGCTGACCGCGCCCGGCTGTCCGGTGGCCGGCGAAATGCCCGGCTGGGTGGAAAACGCCGTCGGCGCCGTCGAAGGCGTCTCCGGCGTCGAGGTCAACATGACCTTCGACCCGCCCTGGTCGCCCGACCGCATGTCGGAAGAGGCGCAGGTGGCGGTGGGCTGGTACTAGGTTGACTGAGGTTGGTGCACTTGCACCAGTGGTAAAACTTCACCATTTTAGGTGAGGAATCATTCGGCAGGCCTTGAACCTGCATGGAATGGAAGAGGAAAAAGAATGGGACGCTTCGCCGTCATCACGATGACCGAAAAGGCCGCCGACCGGGTGCGCGAGATCGTCGCCACGCGCGACAATGCGCATGGCATTCGCCTCGGCATCAAGAAGGGCGGCTGCGCCGGCATGGAATACACGGTCGACCTGGTGACCGAGCCCAATACCAAGGACGACCATATCGAACGCGACGGCGCGCATGTCTATGTCGCGCCCGAGGCTGCCCTTTTCCTGTTCGGCACCGAGATGGATTTCGAGCAGACCACGCTGCGCACCGGCTTCACCTTCCACAACCCGAACCAGAGTTCGGCCTGCGGCTGCGGCGAATCCGTCGAACTGAAGCCCGCCGACCTGAAGGCGCTGGCTGAGGCGCGCGCTTCGGCCTGATCTTCCTTCTCCCCGTTCACGGGGAGGTGAGGAATGGTCCGCGCAGCGGGCGAAAAGCCAATTGCTTGGCTTTTCGAATGACGAACGGCCCGAAGGGCCGGATGAGGGGCAGCGCTGACCATCGGAAGTCGCGCTCCGCGCCTCCCTGCTTACTTCACCCACATCTTCGTCCGCTTGTGCCAGTCGGCGATCGATTCCTCGGGATAGACGTCGAAGACCTTGTCCTTTTTGCCGATCACCGGCTCGACCCAGCTCGCCTTGTATTTCAACATCAGATGCACCTTCTCCGGCGGTTTCGGCAACTCGCTGTCGATTGCCGAGGCGAAGGGGTGGACCAGGTCCGGCCATGTCGGATCGTAGAGCCAGAGCGCCGAACCGCACTTCTTGCAGAAATTGCGCTCGCCCGTCGAAATCTCGCACTTTGGATGCTCGTCGTCCGCGATCTCGGCCTGGTAGACGCCGAGATTGCGCTTGCCCTTGATTTTCAGCGTCTTGTAATCGGCGCCGAGATTGATGGCGAAGCCGCCGCCGCCCTGCTGCTTGCGGCAGATCGAGCAGTAGCACAGCATGAACGGCACCGGCGTGTTGCTCTCCACCTCGAAATGGACGGCATCGCAGCGGCAGGATCCCTTGAGCAGCAGCGGCATGACAGAACTCCGACGGATGGCTCTCAACTTGCCAGCATGGTTTTTGGTTGCAGCCATGGCAAGCCCGGTGACATGATTGCGGCATGGACAATGAACGCATCGAAGAACTGTTCGAAGGCCTCGGCCCGGTCAGTATCCGAAAACTGTTCGGCGGCAAGGGTATCTATTTCGACGGCGTCATCGTCGCCATCGTGCTGCGCGGCGAATTGCTGCTCAAGGCTGACGAGCAAAGCGCGCCCGACTTCGAAGCAGCCGGCTGCAAGCAATGGACCTATACCGGCACCCGCCACGGCAAGCTGGTCGCGATGCCGTACTGGAGCATTCCCGACGACGCGTTTGATGATCCTGACGAGATGAGGGTGTGGGCGCGCCGGGCGTATGAGGCGGGACGAAGGGCGGGGAAGTGAACCGGGACCGCCGCGTTTCTTCCCACCCCCCTCTGTCCTGCCGGACATCTCCCCCGCAAGGGGGGAGATCAGTTGTCACATTGGCCTTCGCTAATCACCAACGTTGAAAATGGGAGCCTGCGGCTAAGCTGTTAATCTCCCTCCTTGCGGGGGAGATGGCCGGCAGGCCAGAGGGGGGTGCTGTCCCGCCGACGTAGGCGATCCTACAGCGCCGTCGCAATCCTCGCCGCCAGCCGCGCATTGTTCTCGACCAGCGCGATGTTGGTCTTCAAGCTCCGGCCGCCGGTCAGTTCGAGGATTTTGCCCAGCAGGAACGGCGTCACCGCCTTACCGGTCACATTCTGCACTTCCGCCGCCTTCTGCGCGGCCTCGATATAGCCGGCCATCTCGTCGGCCGGGATTTCATCGTCCTGCGGCACCGGGTTGGCGATCAGCATGCCGCCGACCAGGCCAAGTGCCGCCCTGGTCTTGTAGAAATGCGCGATCTCTTCCGGTCTGTGCAGGGTCAGCGGCGCGCGGAACGGCGAATGCCGCGACCAGAAGGCCGGCATCGTCTCGCAGCCATGGCCAATCACCGGCACGCCGCGCGTCTCCAGCACTTCCAGCGTCTTTTCGATGTCGAGAATCGCCTTGGCGCCGGCCGAGACGACGATGACCGGCGTGCGCGCCAACTCGTCGAGATCGGCCGAGATGTCGAAGCTCTTTTCCGCGCCCTTGTGGACGCCGCCAATGCCGCCGGTGGCGAACACCTTTATCCCGACCATGTCAGCGGCGATCATGGTGGCGGCGACCGTGGTGCCGCCGGTGCGGCCTTGCGCCACCGCAAAGCCGAGATCGGCGCGCGACAGCTTCATGGCGTCGCCGGTCATCGCCAGCGACTCGCGCTCGCCGTCGGAAAGCCCGATCTTGATGCGGCCGGCGACCACGGCGATTGTCGCTGGCACCGCGCCATTGTCCAGGATTATCTTTTCGACATTGGCGGCCATGGCGCCATTGTCGGGGTAAGGCATGCCATGGGTGATGATGGTGCTTTCCAGCGCCACGACGGGGCGGCCAGCGGCGAGCGCCTCGGCCACGGGCGCGTGGAGGTCGATGAAGGGGCGGGCGCTTTGCGGTGTCATGATGGTCTCCGATCCGGAGATCCGCGCGTCCGCTTGGACGTCGCGCTCCGGCAATGGCAATTGGCCGCCCTCATGCCATTTCCTGCGCGTCGGGCACAAGAGCCAGTGCCTCGGTGAAGGTCGCAATCGTGAAGGCCGGAACCGCGTCGGCGCTTTCAATGGCCAGCGTGGCGGCGGCAACGCCCTCGCGCAATGCCTGGCGCAGGGGCAGGCCGCGCAGCAGGGCAGCGATGGTGGCGCCGGCCAGCGCGTCGCCGGCGCCGGTGACGTCGGCGACTTTTCTCGGCGCCGGCGGCAGGATAGAGAAGGCGCCGGCTTCGTCGAATCCCAGCACCGGGCCGTCGCCCGCCGTCACCACGCCACTGGTGAGGCCGCTGCAGCGCAGTCCGTCGACGATCTCGCGCTCGGTGGCATTGGCATCGACGCCGGCCAGCACCATGGCCTCGCGCCGGTTCATGAAGACCTGCGCGAGTTCCTTCAGCACTGGTATCATCCGCACCACCTTGGCCGGCGAAATGGCGATGGCGAACACCGGCTTGCCGGCGGCGAGCCCCACCAGCCGCTCCAGCGCCGTTGATGGCAGATTGGCGTCGCAGAGCACCGCATCGGCCTCGGCGACCACCTCGCGCACCTTGGAGCGGCGGATCTGCTTGGGGAACGCCAAATCGTAGAGCGCCATATCGGCAAAGCCGGTGATCAGCTCGCCGTCGCGATCGATCAGTGCCGTGTAGCTCGGCGTCGTGCGGTCGAGGAAAACCGCCGACAGGTCGGCAATGCCGGAGTCGGCGATGGCGCGCGCAACCGTCTCGGCCG